>NZ_JAAFZF010000008.1:0-85978 GCF_010614825.1 Neobacillus sedimentimangrovi | reverse complement strand
TTACTCTGTATCACCTTCGGCAGAAAGGGCTTTGTTTTGTCATGCAAACTCACCCAGTGATACCTAGCCTCATATGAAGTTCGTGTTCCTCAGACCGGAAGTTTGCCGCTCGCTTCCTTCAGATTCCGCGTCACCACGGACACCCTTGCGTTAAGCTAACTGCTACTTCTGCCTTCGCAGCTCGGGACTTTCACCCTAAGATTACACCCATGCCGGGCGCACATGAAAAAAGTCTCCGAAACAATTCTCGGAGACTTTTTTACTCTTCAATTAAATTTAAAACAGGCACATCCTGTTCATGTTCTGGGTTCTTCCTCGAATAAATCCGCGCCATTTTCGTCTTTTCATCTACATGCTGGATAATAACCGGTGTACCTTGATAAGTCACGTTAATCATGTCAGCAGATTCAAGAATTTCCTTCGCTCTTCCTACATTCATTTGTTCGGCCCACTCCTCATTGAATATTACCTTATTACTATTTACTTTTTTTTAATTTGTATTCATTTATAGAGCTTTTTATACACTCTAATTCCCATAGAATATTATTGAGGAATAGTACCGGGATCTTAAAAAATAAAAAAAGGGGCTGTCCGGAAAGTGGTATTTCAGCCGAAATCTTTATAAAAGCAAAACCCAAGAATGCTGTTAAATCAATATTCTTGGGTTTTTAATTTGGGTTCATTTTTCTCTTAAATGGACTTTTTAGACAGCCCCTGTTCATTTACATCCGCTCAGGAGCTGAAACCCCAATCAAGGAAAGCGCGTTCTGTAAAGTAATTTGTACGGCCTGCACTAAGGCAAGACGTGCCTTTGTCCGATCCGGAGCCTCGCTATCAAGTACTTTTTCTGCATTATAAAAACTGTGAAACGCAGAAGCCAATTCAAAAATATAATTAGTAATCCGGTGCGGTACCCGTTTCAATGCTGCTTCACCAACAGCTGACGGGAATTCCCCTAGCTTTTTCAATAAATCAATTTCTTTTTCCGAATGGATCATAGAGAAATCGGCACTAGAGTCTACTGTGAATCCTTGCTCCTTACCGGTACGCAAAATACTGCAAATCCTTGCATGGGCATATTGCGCATAGTAAACAGGGTTCTCATTGGACTGAGACACCGCTAAATCCAAATCAAAATCCATATGGGTATCCGAACTACGCATCGCAAAGAAGTAACGTGTCGCATCGAGGCCGACCTCATCAACCAAATCCCGCATCGTTACGGCCTTCCCGGTCCGCTTACTCATCTTCATTTTCTCGCCGTTTTTATATAAATGTACAAGCTGAATGATTTCAACCTCAAGTGCCTCACGGTCATAACCAAGGGCTTCAATGGCCGCTTTCATCCGAGGGATATATCCATGGTGGTCGGCTCCCCAAATATTGATTAACTTTTCAAAACCACGCTCAAGTTTGTCCTTATGGTAAGCAATGTCCGGCGTCAAATAGGTGTAAGAGCCATCCTGCTTAATTAGGACGCGATCCTTGTCATCACCTAGCTCTGTTGACCGAAACCATGTTGCCCCGTCCTGCTCATAAACATAACCTCTCTCACGCAGTGCGGCTAGTGCAGCGTCAATTTTTCCATTTTCGTAAAGGGAAGTTTCAGAATACCACACATCAAAATGGACACGGAAATCCTCCAAATCCTTTTGTAGCTTTTCCATTTCATATTTCAACCCATACTTACGGAAAAATTCGAACCGCTCTTCTTCCGATACATTTACATATTTGTCACCAAATTCTTCAGCGAGTCGCTTTCCAATTTCAACAATATCTGCTCCATGGTAACCATCTGCCGGCATCTCTTTCTCCAAGCCAAGAGCTTGAAAATAACGAGCCTCCACCGATAAAGCCAAATTATTAATCTGGTTTCCGGCATCATTGATATAGTATTCCCGGGAAACATCGTATCCTGCCTTAGCTAAAATATTGCAAAGAGAATCGCCTACCGCAGCACCACGGGCATGCCCCAAATGAAGATCACCAGTCGGGTTAGCGGACACAAATTCCACTTGAATTTTTTGACCGCCACCAACCGTTGTTTCACCATAGCGCTCTCCGGCTTCTAAGATTGTAGGGATCAGATCAGTCAAATAGGAATTATTCATATAGAAATTGATAAACCCGGGCCCTGCTAGCTCAATTTTTTCAATGGATGCCTTAGAACGATCAAAGTTGGCGATCAGCTCCTCCGCAATTACTCGCGGTGCCTTTTTAGCCACACGAGCCAGCTGCATAGCCATATTTGTCGAATAGTCACCATGCGCTTTTTCCTTTGGTGTCTCCAGGATTACGTTCGGAATCTGCTCTTCAGTAGCAAGTCCCGCCTTTAGCACTGCCGCACGTATCTCTTCTTTTATTTTACTTTGGACTTGTTCAACTATATTCATTTTTTGTGCTCCTCCTGAAAACTAATTTCTAACTGGTATGTACCTGCAGGTTCGTCCTGCATTTCAAAATCATAAACAATGTGGAGATGGCCCTGGTTTTTTTCATAAGAAAAATCCAACTCCCTGGCCAAGGTTGTTGTTTGAAACACCCCAAACGGCAACTGGTAACTGCCGTTAAGCTTCCGATTCAGCTGAAAAGGGAGTCGCATTTTAATCGCTCCGCTACGTAAAATCAAGACTTCTTCCTTTGTCAGTTTTACAATTGTCTTTACTGTACCTTCCTCCATCACTTCGTCATATTGGAGGAAGTAGGCATTTTCCTTTCGAAAGAAACGGCCAAATACGAGTAGCTCAAAGGTCTCCTCTCGATCAATTGTTGTTTTCACCTTAATTTTTACAGGAATCTCCATCTTGCACGTCCTTATTTCGATCTAAAATCCATCTAATATTCTCTATCCTTGACATTCACCGTTTTATTATAAACATGGAATGGGCTTAAAATCAAAAAAGCCCGCCCTCAGCCGGACAGGCATATTTTAGGAGGATCGTTCCTTCTGTTTCTAAGCATCACTTTGATAACGGAACCGACCCTCCCACTATTATTTCACCCAGCCTAAAAGCATTTCACGGATTAATTTGCTTGCTGTGTTAACTGTTTGTTCAGATACATCATAGATTGGCGCAACTTCTACTAAATCCGCACCAACTACTTTCACTTCAGAACGGGCAATCTCATGAATAGAAGCAAGAAGTTCACGTGAAGTAATACCACCTGCATCAACAGTACCCGTTCCTGGCGCATGGGCAGGATCTAGGACATCAATGTCAATTGTAACATAAACCGGACGTCCGGCAAGCTTCGGTAAAATTTCCTTTAACGGTTCAAGGACTTCGAACTTTGAAATATGCATGCCGTTTTTCTTTGCCCACTCAAATTCTTCCTTCATTCCGGAACGAATACCGAAAGAATACACGTTTTGCGGCCCAATTAAGTCCGCAATCTTACGGATTGGCGTGGAATGGGACAAAGGCTCGCCTTCATAATGCTCTCTTAAATCTGTATGGGCGTCCATATGAATAATTGCTAAATCTGGATACTTCTTATAGACAGCCTTCATCACAGGCCAAGAAACTAAATGTTCTCCACCCATGCCTAGAGGAAATTTTCCTGCAGCAAGGACTTTATCAACAAAATCCTCAATGATATCAAGGCTCTTTTGCGCATTTCCAAATGGAAGTGGGATATCACCCGCATCAAAGTATTTTACCTCTTCCAATTCACGGTCAAGATATGGGCTGTATTCCTCTAAACCAATAGAAACTTCGCGAATTCGCGCAGGACCAAAGCGTGACCCTGGGCGATAGCTTACCGTCCAATCCATTGGCATTCCATATAAAACAACTTGGCTTTCCTCAAAATTTGGGTGGCTCTTTATAAACACATTCCCTGAATATGCTTCATCAAAACGCATCCAAACTCCTCGCTTTCTATTTCATTTTAAAAAAGGGGCAATGTTGAAACTTCTTTTGCGTGAGCTCAAGAAATCCTTTCCCTTTAAACACATTACCCCTTAAAGGACAGAAACCTCTTTATTTAAGTAAATCTCCAACAAATTTTGGCAATACAAAGCACGCTTTGTGTAATTCTTTTGTGTAATATTTCGTTTCGATTTCGTGGAAACGGTCATCACTAACTTCTAGTGGATCGTATTTCTTAGAACCGATAGTGAATGCCCACATACCACTTGGATAAGTTGGGATATTCGCTACATACAAACGAGTAATTGGGAAGATTTCGCGTACATCACGCTGCACATTGCGAATTAAATCTGCCTTAAACCATGGATTATCAGACTGTGCAACAAAGATTCCATCTTCCTTTAGTGCCTTCGCAATTCCAGCATAAAAACCCTTTGTAAACAGATTTACCGCTGGACCAACCGGCTCTGTTGAGTCAACCATGATTACATCATACTCATTTTCACTTTTGGCAATATGCATGAAACCGTCATCTACACGGACTTCCACACGCGGGTCATCCAATTTACCAGCAATCTCAGGTAAGAACTTCTTCGAATACTCAATTACTTTCCCATCAATATCTACAAGCGTTGCCTTCTTTACGCTTGGGTGCTTCAACACTTCGCGAATTACTCCGCCGTCACCACCACCGACAACGAGAACTTGCTCTGGATTTGGATGAGTAAATAATGGCACGTGAGCTACCATTTCATGATAGACAAACTCATCCTTTACAGACGTCATAACCATGCCATCAAGTAGCAACATGTTTCCCCATTCAGCTGTTTCTACCATTTCTAGCTTTTGGAACTCAGTTTGTTCTGTATGTAAAGTCTTATTTACTTTCATTGTAATACCAAAGTTTTCTGTTTGTTTCTCAGTAAACCATAATCCAGCCATTTTTACATCTTCCTTTCTGATTTTTTTCTAAAAAATAAAACTGCTGAATCAGTCTAATGCTTTTCGTATTTTTTCCAGTATAAATATCGAAAACACTTCAATTTTATACTACCCAAACTATTGAATTACAAACACACGAAAAAGTCTAGTAAAAACTAAAGAAATATTTCAAATTTCATCAATTCATGTTTAAAATCTCTCTACTTTTTCAATACTATTACTATCCAATTTTTTCTAACAGGAAAAAGCGCACGTTCAAATGGTGACCGGGCGCTTTTATGGTGGGGGGAACCAATGTGGAAATCATGACCGACCATGGGTTTCGAAAAACAATAAAAATCTTACGTGCGCTGTTGTTCATTAGTTTAATAGGGATGATTGGAGCACTACTTTTTTTCATCGGCATCCTTACCTATGCTAAAATACTTGGACCACCAACACTAGCGGTTCCGCAGTCGACCTTGATCTTCGCCGATGACGGCACCCTAATTGGGGAAAGCCACAATGGTCAAAAGAGGTACTGGGTGAAATTAGATAACATCTCAAAGGACCTCGTAAATGCGACGATCTCCATTGAAGATAAAAATTTTTACGAGCATAACGGTTTTGATTACAAACGTATCGCAGGGGCGGTTCTCGCGGATATACAAGCGTTTGCCAAGGTACAAGGGGCCAGCACCATCACGCAACAATACGCACGAAATCTATTTCTTAAACACGACAAAACATGGACACGCAAACTCAACGAGGCATTTTACGCCATCCGCCTCGAAATGAATTATTCAAAAAAAGAAATTCTAGAAGGCTACTTAAATACAATCTATTACGGCAACGGCGCCTATGGTATAGAAGCGGCTAGCCAATATTATTTTGGAAAAAAAGCCTCGGAATTAAATCTAGCAGAAGCAAGTCTGCTTGCCGGCATTCCAAAGGGGCCTGGCATTTATGCACCAACAAGCTCCATGGAAAACGCCAAAGCCCGCCAGAAAATCATTTTACAGAGCATGGTCAATGATGGTTATATTTCCAAAAATCAGGCAGAGACTGCCGCAGCACAGCCGCTTACAATTGTAGGTAAACATACGACACCAAAAGTGAAAATTGCACCCTATTTTCAGGATGCAGTAAAAAACGCCCTTAAAAATCAACTGAATTTAGATGATCGAACCATTGCGCTAGGTGGCTTAAAAGTCTACACAACACTTGATCTTAAGCAGCAAAAAAAGGCCGAGGAGCAAATTGCTCAAGTGATGAATGAATCATCAGAAATTCAGGTTGGCTTAGTCGCCATGGATCCGACAAACGGCCATGTCAAAGCGATGGTTGGTGGCAGAGATTATGAGAAAAGCCCATTTAACCGTGCTGTTCAAGCCATCCGCCAGCCAGGCTCTACGATTAAACCGATTCTTTATTATGCTGCCCTGGAACATGGATTCACACCCTCCTCAACGATGAGAAGTGAATATACAACGTTTCATTTCGATGGCGGCCGGGCTGATTACACGCCACATAATTTTAATAACAAGTATGCTAACGACGAAATTACTCTCGCCCAGGCACTCGCGGTTTCTGATAATATTTTTGCCGTAAAAACACATCTTTTTCTGGGAGAAGGAACATTGATTGAAACGGCAAAGAAATTTGGCCTGTCAACGAAAATGAAGGATGTCCCATCACTAGCTCTAGGTACTTCTGGAGTTCGGGTTATTGAAATGGCAAACGCCTACAGCATGTTTGCTAATGGTGGCAACAAGGTTTATCCGACATTAATTACAAGGGTCGAAGATCAAAACGGCAATATTATCTATGAAAAAGAAAAAACACATGAAAAAGTACTGGATGAAGCGAAAGCATTTGTCATGACGCATATGATGACCGGTGTGTTCGACCCAAAGCTAAATGGTTATACCAGAGTGACAGGAAGCACCATTATCAAAGACTTAACCCGTCCATATGCTGGCAAATCCGGTTCCACTGAAACAGACAGCTGGATGATCGGTTTTGCCCCACAGCTCGTTACCGCTGTTTGGGTAGGGTACGATGTCAGTAAGCCGATTGAGATACCGGAAGAAAAGTCCTATGCCAAAAAAATTTGGGCTAAGTTCATGGAGGCAGCGCTTGACGGCAAATCCGTACGAGCCTTTAAACCTCCTAAAGAAGGCGTGGTCGGCCTTTATGTTAATCCGGCCAACGGCAAACTAGCGACAAAAGATTGTCCAATCCGTCGCTTAACTTATTACGTCGAAGGAACAGAACCGACCGAATACTGTACTGAACATATTGGTCATAAGAATAAAAAGAATGAAGGTAAAGAAAAGAAAATCCCATGGTATAAACGGATTATGCCATGGAGCTAAACAGTTCTCGAAATGGACAATCTACTTTCTTATCTTACGAAAAAAGCTCCGGGCTGCCCCGGAGCTTTTTTCTGTCCTAGTCTTACAGTGTGCTCACACTGATTTTATACTACCTATTTTTTAAGAAAACTACAAGAGATTCAAACTTTTTATTTTTGCAAAAAAATGAATTAGACATCAAGCAGACTTTTTTTCAGTTCATCAGAGGAGTTAATCCATAATTCTTCATTGTGGTTACGAAGGAATTCTCCAAGCACCCGCTTTGATTTTTCATCCATATGATCCACGATAATATGGCGCTTCAACGACTTATCCATACGGTTCACATGCTCAGGCAGTGACTTATAGCCTCGGCGGATTTCACGATCGACAGTCATGTAACAGGCTGTCACCCCGGCATAATAAGGTCCTTCCTCGTTGCGATCAATCGTCACCCAAACGAGCCAATAAGGCTTCCCGTTTGGAACCTCATCCTGATTTGGCAAAAATTTAATGCCCTTTTCGACAGCACTACGGGCATGCATTGCACCAATGTCAATTTCCGCTTCCCCTGCCTCGATATCAATAATGACCGGTGATACATTATCAAGGCTCAAAACCCCTTTACCAAAGCCCTTGTGTCCATCCAAGGGATCATTTTTGATAATATTAAAACTCATCTTTTTCTTTTTTTCTTCCATAGATGTTCGAAACCTCCTTATAAAAACAAACCATAAAAAAAGTTGCTTAATCCTCCTAAAACCCAAGGAACCACTTTATTAAAGATTGGATGAATCGTGTACTGATCCAGAGGTGTGATTACTAAGATTAAAAAAATGAGGATTCCATACTGTTCATATTGTGTCATTTTTGCCCTTATCTCATTGGGCGCAAGGTCCTCAACAATTCGATACCCATCAAGTGGTGGAAATGGGAGAAGATTAAAGATAAACAACACCACATTTAGACTGATAAATATCTCCAAAAAGGTAAAGAAATTTTCTGATGCTGGGATATCGAACCGATAAATGGATGCGGCGATGATAAAACCTATGCTTGCCAATAACAGATTACTTAGGGGTCCGGCTGCAGAAACAAGAATACCGGCTAGCCGAGGCTTTTTAAAGAAAAACCGGTTTACCGGCACTGGACGTGCCCAGCCAAACCCGGCAATAAAAATAAAAATCGTTCCAATCGGGTCAAGATGCTGAATTGGATTTAATGTCAATCGGCCTTGTTTTGCCGCCGTATGGTCACCAAATTTATATGCAACATAGGCATGTGCGAATTCGTGAAGCGTAAAGGCAAACACAAGCGTGATTGCGACATAGGGAATCAGTTCTAATGGGTAGGCCAAAAATCGGTCCAAAGGCGTTTCTCCTCCTTTATTCGCGGATCGCGTCTTATCTCTATATTACCATTTAGTATAACTGAAACCGGTTTGAAAAAGAAAATCTTACGTGCTTCGGCTTCTTGCAGATTTTTGCAAATTGTGGAACACTATTAACCGAAAAGGACAGGCAAGCCTGATAAAAAGGTAGGAGGAAGATTAGATGCCATATGTAACAGTAAAAATGCTTGAGGGACGCACTGAGGAACAGAAAAGGGAACTCGTTAAAAAAGTAACCGACGCTGTCAGTGAAACGACCGGCGCCCCAAAAGAAAACATTGTTGTTTTCATTGAAGAAATGACTAAAAACCATTACGCTGTAGGCGGCGTGCGATTAAGCGACAAATCACCTGGATGATATAGCCATCACCTCTATGATTCATTTTCGAACTGAATACAACAACGCCCGGACTTCCTAAAATAAGGTGTCCGGGCATTTTTAAGTTATGCCACTGGTTGTCCCATTTTTCCTTTCAACATTTCAATGTATGCATAAGCTTCATCAATCTCGGTTTCGGTATAGCGCTGGCTGCTTTTTAGTGTAAATACCTTGGAAGCAACCTCATCTTTTGGTAGATTATCAAAATATAAAACCGTCGATACAAGTTCAAGAAATCTAGCATTCTGGCCGTTCATATCGTTAAAACATTCCTTTAAAAACGGCATGTCCACCTCATTTAAACTCAAAAACTCTTTGCCCGAATCGGTTAGCGTGTAACGGTATTGGTAATAACCGCCTTTTTTCTCCTTCACTTCATTGAGAAACCCCATATTGCAAAGCTCTTCTACTCTTGTTGTCAATTCTTCTGAATAAGGGCCGTAAAAATGAAATTGAAAACGTTCTTGGAAAGGGAAATCCATTTTTTTTGCAATATATATCATCTTTTGAAGCTTTTTTCTCCCGATAATTTCACCGGAAACCATAATTGCCTGCATTAGCTTGGCATGATCTTTCAGCAATGTTCGCTCATCTCCTACTCCACATTTAAACAATCTCTAATCCAAAAGGGCACGTATTTGTTTTTTAACCGCTGAATGATTTGATTCATCTTCGAGAAAATCAGCAGGATAATAGAGTTTATGGTCCGTTCTTCGTTTTCCGGAAATCGAATCGACAATTTCAGATTCCCGTGAAAGCTCCCGCAATTCTCCATTTTTCATTAACAAATGAATCGGTAGTCGCTCTTCTTCTTCTCCTGGACGATAGAAATCATATGGTAAATCCGAAGAGGAATCGACGACCAAATAATAGTCTGGATCGATGCCTGCTTTTACAAAAAGTGCCGTTAATTCTGCCAACTTTTTGTATTCCTTAGCCGGGTCAAACTCCGCATACTTAAATAGATTACGATTAACAAATCGGCGACATAGATCACTTAAGATAGGATCTTCTTCTTCTTGCCAGATTTGAAAATAATACATAATCACGGCTTCATCTAATTTTAAGTAGTCTTCTAATGTAACAATTTCATGGAAAATGGATATAAAGTGAATGGGCTCATATTTAAAAGTGTAGTTTTTCTTAAACAATTCTTTTGCACGGTGGAGGATTTTCGTTAAAATAACCTCCGCACTTCGGGATACAGGGTGAAAATAAACTTGCCAGTACATTTGGTAACGACTCATGATATAGTCTTCGACTGCATGCATGCCACTTTTTTTTATGACGACTTGATCTTCCCGTGGGCGCATCACACGCAAAATTCGTTCCATATCAAATTGGCCGTAGCTCACTCCTGTAAAATAAGCGTCACGCTGCAGGTAATCCATACGGTCGGCGTCAATTTGACTGGAAATCATACTGACAATCAGCTTTTTCTCAGAGGTTTTTCCAATGACTTCTGCCACTTTCTGAGGAAAGTCAAGGCTTACTCTGGTGAGGACTTGATTGACTTCGGTATCTCCTAAAATAATTGCTCGAGTGAATTCTTCATGGTCAAAATCAAATACTTTTTCAAAGGCGTGAGAAAATGGCCCGTGTCCAAGATCATGGAGTAGAGCTGCACATAAAGTAAGAAGGCGGTCTTCATCGTTCCATGCTGGCCTACCGGCAAACACATCATCAATCATTCTACGGACAATTTCATATACACCAAGAGAATGATTAAAACGGCTATGCTCAGCCCCGTGGAATGTCAAAAAGGTCGTACCTAGCTGCTTAATCCTCCGCAGGCGCTGAAACTCCTTCGTCCCAATTAAATCCCAAATCACCCGATCACGTACATGGACATACCGATGCACTGGATCCTTGAACACTTTCTCCTCACTTAACTTCTCCGCCGAATACACCATAAAGTTCCCTCTTCCTCAACTTCCACATAATACTTGATTCTATTATATCCCCATATCAAAGGTAAATCATCCAAATTTCAACAATTTTCTTTGGTAATCGTATTAAACACCGTACATGGACAAATACTGTGATTTGTCCATGTACGATGGACTCAGCTACCATTATTTTATATTAGATATCTAACACCTTTACCAAAAAAAAGGATTACACTCATCACATTCAAATAAAAAATCACCTTGTCACTTCGTTCAAAGGTGATTATTTTAGCTTTTTATTAATTTTCTCTATTAATTCGTCTTCAGTTAAGGCCGCAAGCGGTCGATTGTTTACGAAAGCAAAGGTTTTCTTTCGTCCAGGTCCACAATAAGACTGGCAGCCTATTTTGATTTCGGCATCTGGATCAATTTCCTTTAAACGGGGAATTAACGTTTTTAAGTTTACGGCCTGACAATCATCGCATACGCGAAATTCATTAGCCATTTTCTACATCCCTTTCTAACATCTCTATAATTCATAGTCTAACCAACGTGTATATATAATTTTCACCAAACAATCATAATATCTGATCGGCAAAAATGAAAAACATCCAGCCTTAACTCCTACCGTATTGTACATGTTCTCCGACCACAATGCAAGCTGCAAACATGTATTCAAATTAGGTTGTCTCCACCATTTACCACCCCTGAGGTTATTTACCTTATTAGTTTATAGTTAGCTATTAGCAAAAAAATCTATTATCCTTTTAACCATTTTGGTATAAACCCTAGAAAACTTGTCCATCATAAGACTAGAACTTATATACATTCGTCGGATTTTTGCTGACGGTAGAATAAATCCAATAGGGAGTTGAAAGAGATGAAAGTTCGTCAAGATGCATGGACTGAAGAGAATGATCTTCTGTTGGCCGAAACGGTTCTTCGACATGTACGAGAAGGTAGCACACAGCTGAACGCGTTTGAAGAAGTAGGGGACAAGCTAAACCGAACCTCCGCAGCCTGTGGCTTCCGATGGAATGCTGTTGTCCGTCACCGCTATGAAAAAGCCCTACAATTAGCTAAAAAACAACGCAAACAAAGACAGAGAATTCTAGGAAAAGATCAAGGTGGCAAGAAAAAATTACTATACAATCCGCCAGTTCCTAAGGTAGAGGATTTGCAAGATATCCCACTAACAGCAGATTTGTCAGTTGATACAACTGTCAATAAGCCAGATATGACCGTAGAATTAGCCACTGAAACCTTTACTCAGCCAACAGCATCACAGGTACCAACTGAAATGACGATCGATACTGTTATTGCCTTTTTGGAAAACTTTAAACATTCCAATCTGCAAAATATCGCTTTAAAAAGTGAGAATGAAAGATTGAAAAAAGAAATTGCTGATTTGAGAAAACAAAACGAAGAAATGAGCATGAAGATTAAGGAACTTGAGGAAAACAAGGAAACAATGCAAGAAGATTACGAGACCTTAATGAAGATCATGAACCGAGCTCGCAAGCTTGTATTATTTGAAGAAGAAGAAAGACCCGCTACGAAATTCAAAATGGATCGTAACGGAAACTTAGAAAAACTAGCGGAATAAAGTATAAGAAAATCATATAGGCGAATTCATGTTGACTGATCATGGGTGCTTATCACTTGGGCGCTCAAACTAGATATTTATTGAAGTGAAATATGAAAAAGCCGTAAACCTACCATAGAGGATTACGGCTTTTTTGCTCTTTTTACTCACAAAAATTTTCCATTCCGCTCTACAATTCTTTGATAGTAACCCGGGAAAAGATCCATTTCAAATTCATTTAACGAACCGCCATATAATCTTCCACTATTTTGCTTCAATTCCTGTAACAGCCTTAGCATAATATCCCCTATAGTAAAATCAGTTTCTAATAACTCTGATAAAGACGCCATAACCTCAGGAACAATAGATGGATAAACAAATTTCGTCGTTACTTCCTTTTTAGCAATCCGATAAAATTCTCGAATCAGTTCAGCGCGCTTTGATCCGCTACCATTCACACACAAATAAATTTGTACCGCTACTCCTTTTTTCAAACGTCGTTGGGAAATACCAGCGAACTTTTTCCCGCCTATACTGAGGTCGTAACTTCCAGGACAATAAGAACCAACAATTTCTCTCGCCTCAATCTCGTGAGGGAAATCAGCAAACATACGACGAATTAATGTCCACATCGTATCATATCCACGATTAATATCTATTCCTTTTTCTGCCTCTGGAAAAATTAATGATATATTAAGGACTCCCTCATCCAGAACGACCGCAAGGCCTCCAGAGTTCCTTACAATAGCCTGATAACCCATCTCTTTCAAAAATTGAACGCCTTCCTGTAAAAATGGCAGTTTCGTATCTTGGATTCCTAAAACAATCGTATTGTGATGAATCCAGGTGCGTGCAGTAGCCGGCGCCTTACCTGCTCCGATAGAGGCACACAGCGTATCATCGGTGGCAAAAGATTGCAGCGCATGAAAATGCGACCCTAGCGCTGACTGGTCAATGATTCGCCATTCAGGCTGGCTTAATAAACCTTTCATGTTCGTAACTCCTTGAATGTTTGATGGGGATATTTTATCAAAATAACTGTCAAAAAAGAAGGTTATAAAGAAAAGCGTAAGCGACCTGCTCAACGGCGTATGACCTCCTCCCAAAAGCTATCGCTTTCGGTCGTGCGATGATTTTGCTGCCGGAGCCTTCCTTGTGGTGACTCTCCAACTGAGATATAGGAAACACGAAGAGCCAGAGGCGAGGCGATTCGATGTTGACTTATCGTAGGGCGGAGAGTGAAGGCGTCTTACCGCTAGGGCGCTGGAGCTAGACAATTCTCGAAGTCAAAATGTATTTTCTTATCTTCTCAGAAAAGCGTAAGCACCCTGCCCAGCGGCGTATGACCTCCTCCCAAAAGCTATCGCTTTCAGTCGTGCGATGATTTTGCTGCCGGAGCCTTCCTTGTGGAAGCGTAAGAGAGATACCGACAATATTGTCATTGTCGATATAATCAAGCCCTGTGTTCTCTGTGTCTACCGCAATAATGTCCTCTTTATCAAGCAACTCTAGCAGTTTGACAAATGATGGGTAATCGTTAATCAGGTTATAGTTTTTAGGGCAGTTCTCAATCATCTTCTTAATGGTTGCCTCACGTCTCTGCTGAACAAGGACATTGTAAAGCCGCAGAGCGTGTGCCTTCGTGAATTTCTTCATGTCAGTGACACTGACACCCAACTCACCCTGTTCAATAGCCTCCCTAACAGCGTCAAGTTTCCGTCTATCAGCGTCACTGATCTTTGTCTGATAGATACCGTCTTTACGTTTTCCTGTATGGGTTACATAGCCTGTGTACCAAATTTCTTCATGAGTAGGTTGATAGTCTTTCTATGCCTTTTTCTTTTTAGCCTCTTTCACTCGTTTTGAGACTTTAACTTGTCTGCTTTCATCAAGGGACAAGTTCAAATTTAGTTCCATCAAAAAGCACCTCCACCTACTCACTTGCAAAAAACAAACAAAAAAGGACATACCATTACTTTTGAAGGTATATCCTGCTATAACTATAAGTATGATTCTGAAGATTTAGGTAATAAGTCTCAAGTAACAATTAAACCAATAGTTTACAAGGGGTGTAGTAACATGAGTAACAACATTGTTATTAAAGTTGTTTTACCTGCTTCATTAGGATTTTTAGCATTAGACTACCTATTCGGAGACCTTCAAGGGAATATACTCATAAGATTCGCTAACTACCTAGTCATAACCCACCTCATGATGTACGGTATCTTTAGAAGAAATATTAAAAAACAGGGGTGAGATCATGAAAAAGTTTGCGAATGTCGCCATATCATCAAGTGAAAATTTACTTTCAGACCATAAAAAAAGAGCTGGCCAAATAATCAGGCCAACCCTTCATCATATCCTATAATGCCTGCGCTGCTGTAATTAATGCAAGCTTGTAAACATCTTCTTCATTACATCCGCGAGAAAGGTCGTTTACCGGACGGTTCAAACCTTGTAAAATCGGGCCGACTGCCTCGAAACCACCTAAACGTTGAGCAATTTTGTAGCCAATGTTACCTGCTTCAAGGCTAGGGAAAATGAAGACATTTGCATCCCCCTGAATCGGTGAACCTGGCGCTTTGCTTTTTGCCACTGAAGGAACAAACGCAGCATCAAATTGGAATTCACCATCCAATACTAATGAAGGCTCACGACGCTTCGCTTCTTCCACAGCAGCCACAACTCGTTCTGTTTCCTCTGACTTCGCAGAACCCTTCGTTGAGAACGAAAGCATAGCCACGCGTGGCTCGATATCAAACATCTCTGCTGTTTTCGCACTTTCTATCGCAATTTCTGCTAAATCCATACTGTCCGGCGCAATATTGATCGCACAATCAGCAAACACATACTTTTCGTCGCCGCGAACCATAATGAACACACCAGAGGTCTTCTTTACGCCTTCCTTCGTCTTAATAATTTGCAGAGCCGGGCGAACCGTATCTGCTGTAGAGTGAGTTGCACCACTTACTAAACCGTCTGCTTTATTTAAATACACTAGCATTGTGCCAAAATAGTTGACATCCAATAAAATCTTCCGTGCCTGCTCTTCAGTTGCTTTTCCTTTCCGACGCTCAACAAAAGCAGCCACAAGTTCGTCCATTCCTTCATAGCTTGCAGGATCAAAAATTTGTGCACCTTCCAGAGAAACCCCAAGCTCTTGTGCCTTTGCCTGAACTTGATCAGCAGCCCCAATTAAAAGTGGAGTCACTAAATTTTCCTCTCCCAAACGGCTGGCAGCTTTTAAAATCCGTTCATCCAAAGCTTCTGGGAATACAATTCTCAATCCGCGACCAGATACTTTTTTCTTTAAACCTTCAAATAAATCACTCAAAGCCCAAACCTCCCATTAACTATTCCATTACTAGCATACTTTACCACCCTGAAAATTCAAGATAAGCTCATCACTGATAGCGTTTTCATAAAAAAGTTCTTTTTTTCAAAAAATTATATTTACCCATTTACTATTTGCTATTTTTTATAAAAATATTCTCTACCTAATAACCGTTTTTCCCCGTAAGGGTTTTTTTGGACATCGATTGGGGAAACTATGATATAGTAGATATGGTTATTGAACTATGATTATTTAGGAGTGATTATTAATGAGCGAAGCAGCACAAACGCTTGATGGCTGGTATTGCTTACATGATTTCCGCACGGTTGATTGGACCACCTGGAAGATGCTTTCAAGTGATGAGCGCCAAACTGCCATTCACGAATTTTTAAGTTTAATTGAAAAATGGAATGCCACTCAAGATAAAAAAGAAGGCAGCCATGCATTATATACAATTGTTGGGCAAAAAGCAGATTTTATGATGATGATTCTTCGCCCAACAATGGAAGAATTAAACGAAATTGAAACCGAATTCAACAAAACAAAATTTGCTGAATTTCTCATTCCAGCGCATTCCTATGTATCAGTGGTAGAGTTAAGTAATTACTTGCCTGCTGGGGAAGATCCTTACCAAAATCCGCAAATTTTGGCACGCCTTTATCCAATCCTTCCGAAAGCCAAACATGTTTGCTTCTATCCAATGGATAAACGCCGCCAAGGTAATGATAACTGGTACATGCTACCGATGGAAGAACGACGAAACTTGATGCGTTCTCACGGTATGATTGGCCGCAAATATGCAGGCAAAGTGAAACAAATTATTACTGGCTCTGTCGGTTTTGATGATTACGAGTGGGGTGTAACCCTGTTCTCAGATGATGTTCTTCAGTTTAAAAAGCTTGTTTATGAAATGCGATTTGACGAAGTAAGTGCCCGATACGGCGAGTTCGGCTCCTTCTTTGTTGGCAATATTTTAGAGGAAGAAAACATTTCAACATTCCTTCATGTATAACTAAATAAAAGCCCCCAGCGAACACATTGATCTGCACTCTTTAAAGTAAAACTTCCTTAATGGACAACACTTTTTTAAGTATGGCAGATCAACAAAAAGCCGGGGGCTATTTTTTATGAGATGAGAAGGGCGCACACCGCCGACCAGAGTGCTTACGCTTTTCCAGTGAGATAAAAAAATGTGTTCTCGACTTCGAGAATTGTCTAGCTCCAGCGCCCTAGCGGCAAGACGCCTTCACTCTCCGCCCTACGATAAGTCAAAAATCGAAACGCTTTCGCTCTTCGTGTTTCCTTTATCCTCCAAGGCATACGCCGCTGACCAGGGTGCTTACGCTTTTCTTTCTTAAAGTCATATATTCGGACTTTCCCTCATATTAATTAAACAGTGAGTATATGAACCCAGTTGAGTTTCTTGAAGTAAATATAGACTGTTAGGCCATGATTTATTTTTAGGAGGGAATAAAATGAACCAATTTTACAATCCTCAAGGTTTTCAACCATATTCTGGAACGACTGGTACTGGAGGAATGGCAGGGGGCGCAACTCCTGGAGGACAGGGATTTAACGGAGGAATGCCAGGCACCCAATCTGGTGGATTTCCTGTTCAGCCAGGGTTCCCGCAATATCCGCCAGCGGGGGCAGGAACCGGTACACAGCCAGGCAGCCAAGTTCCGGGCATGCTTCCAATCGAGCAATCCTACATTGAAAACATTTTGCGGTTAAACAAAGGCAAGTTAGTCACTGTATTTGCCACTTTTGAGGGCAATAACCAATGGAATGCCAAAGAATTTAAAGGAATTATTGAGGCGGCAGGAAGGGACCATGTCATCTTAAGTGATCCACAATCCGGCACACGTTACTTAATTCCTATGATTGCCGTTGACTACATTACTTTTTCGGAAGAAATTGAATATGAATATCCATTTGGGGCGGGAGCATCATTAAGTACGTTCCCTCCAAGATAATAGAAAAAAGCATTGAGATTATTTGATAAACTCCCTTTAAGATAGAAAACATCCTTTGGGGAGCATATCAACTCTCAATGCTTTTTTTATAGATTTTTCACTGCCCCTATCATCATCAGCACCCAGGCCGCCAAAAAGCAAACTCCTCCGATGGGTGTAATGGCACCAAGAGGACCAATTTTCGTTATGCTTAACAAGTACAAGCTGCCACTGAAAAAAATAATTCCAATTAGCATGAGCCATCCAGACCACGTAAACAAAGAGCTTGTCGCTGCCTTTCCGAGGAGTAGTGCAATGACCAATAATCCAGCGGCATGAAACATTTGGTATTGCACTCCTGTTTTCCAAATGTCTAAATAATAAGGTTCAAGCCTATCCTTTAATCCGTGTGCTCCAAAGGCGCCAAGAGCAACAGCTAAAAAGGCATTAACCGCACCAATGATAATAAAAGTTTTCATTCTTTCCTTCTCTCCTTTTAAAAATCAAACAGCGAATCACCGTTCGCACCGTCATCCATATCCAATTTTTTTGACTGTGAAATGGATGGCTGTTGTTGAAAAATAGGTTGGGAGATTGCTGCCTGATCCATTGACTGCTGCCGAACGGGTTGAGAAACCGTTTCTAGAAATTCGTTTCCTACCTGTTTTTCATCTAAAATTAATTCACATAATATTTTAATAGAGTGAATCCTCTCCCGCAAACTTTCCGTCTTTTGACTGGTTCTCGCCTGCTGCAATTCTTCTTCCATTTTCATTAATAGTTTTTGAACTGATATATTCACGATTCAAAACCTCGCTCTTTTGCTTCCGCTTGTAATCTACATGTATTCTGTTTTTTCAATGACAATCCTCGACTATTTTTTTCAATGTTCCACATGAAACATATCGAAAAATGTCATTTATGATAGAATTCAGCCGTTTTTCGACCCAAAAACCTGCACCATTTAGGTACGGGGTGGTCGAATATTATCCCAGTATTCGCTGGTAAATCGTTTTGGCATGAATCAGATCTTTTGTTCCATGAATGAGGGCACGCCCGTCTTGGAAAATTACCATCCTCTCACTACCCATTTCCACGGATAATAAATAAGGATTGCCCTTTACTTTATATCCAAGTGAAAGGAGTTGGGTAGCCAGTCTTTCCAATGAAATCTTTCCCAGGTTGGACGGTCGGATTTGAACAGTATCCCTCCCACATAAGACGGTCGATTTTGTCATATTTTCACGGTCTAAGTATGGGTATGTTCGATCCTCACCGCAAGACAAACAGCCTGCAAATTTCGCCTTTCCCATTTTTAAGCTGGTGTACTGATTCCTCCATAAATCAAAGCTGACAAACGAAGTCCGCACAGCCTCCCAATCCTCCACAAGTATTTTCAATGCTTCTGCTGTTTGATGAGAGATGACCATTTGGACGGTTGGGGAAATGATTCCACCCGTATCACAAGTCATTCCCTGCAGAGGAATAGTGCGTAATAGGCAATTTAAACAAGGGGTTTTGCCAGGAATAATTGAAAAACTCATCCCAAAACTACCTACACACGCTCCATAAATCCAAGGGACATTATATTTTTGGGAAATGTCGTTTATTACCATCCGTGTTTCAAAGTTATCCGTGGCATCAATCATAACATCAACGTCACTAATAAGCTCCTCTAGCACTTCCGGAGTAGCGTCATCAACTAATGCCCGAATCTCAACATCCGAATTAATAGCCCGTAGCCGTTTTTCCGCTGCCGCAGCCTTTGGCAACTTTTCGGAGACATCCTCTTCCGTATAAAGTTGTTGGCGCTGGAGGTTGCTCGATTCCACATAATCCCTGTCAATAATGGTTATTTTCCTAACTCCTGCACGAGTGAGGATTTCAGCATTTCCTGACCCCAAGGCTCCGGCACCTATGATCAACACATGCTTATTTCCAATTTTCTCTTGTCCTTCACGGCCGATTCCGGAGAAAAGAATCTGTCTGGAGTAGCGTTCGTTCATATTTTTTCTCCTTTCATATCAGAAAGCAAAAGCGCCTTGTTCAATCCAAAAGGGTTAGGCGCTGGAGCTGGAGCATTCTCAAATGCCAAACTTTGTAGATTAATCTATGGTTTCCCTCCGTTTGTGTATGTGCTTCCAATTTTTCAACAAGGTCGTTTTATTATTAAAATTTCCATTAACGATCAGCCCCCGCTGACTGGCGGAATAAAGGCAATCTCGTCTCCGTCTTGGATTACCTCATCATTAGAAGCAAATTCTTCATTAATTGCCGTCATTACCGTTTCCATTCGAGGCAGATGATATTTCTCCGTCAACTCTTCCTTTAACTCGCCGACGGTTTTCCCACTGGCATTGATCTCGATTAACTCCTTACCAACTGCATCACGTAGATGGGCAAAAAATAGCACTTTATTCATGTAAATCATCCTCCTCGGGCTTGCCGCTTGGATAGGCCTTCGTTTCAAGCTGGTTTCCTATCCATTCTTCGCCATCTTCCCAATGCTCTTTTTTCCAAATAGGAACAATTTCCTTAATCCGTTCAATGGCATAGCGATTCGCTTCATATGCATCGGCACGGTGAGGCGTTGATACTGCAATGACTACCGCTACATCCGTAATATCCAAACGCCCGACCCGATGAGTAATCGCCACCTTTGAGCCTTGCCAACGTTCCTCGATTTCACGACCAATCTGCTCGAGCTTTTTGACCGCCATTGATTCATAAGCTTCGTATACTAAAAATAGTGTTCTCTTTCCATGTGTTAATTCACGGACAGTACCGATAAACGTGGTAATCGCTCCTGCTTCGCGTTGGACCACCTTATCAATAACCTCTTGTATGTTGATTGGCTCCTTGGTAATTTCGAAAAACTTCAACTAATTCACCTCTTATTTCAATCCGTCATTAAAGGCAGTAGCTTAAAAAATTTCCTGATTCACTCCAAAAAGCTTCGTTATTAATTAATCCTATTCAGGCTGCCTATTAGCAAAACTGTACATAGTTCGTATTGGAAATGGATCCTGTACTATAAACCTATTTACATCCGTCTTCACACAATTTATATTATATTGCTTTGTCTTTCGATCAAGCAAATGAATGCCCGCTTTCCTCGCTTTTACGATTCCTTCGATATTGACACGTATGTAGGAACTTTTTCATTTCTGTCCGCTTCCACTTCAACGCAAGTTAATAAATGGCGTTGTCCCATTCCCACATTCTCTATTCTGTTTCAGCCCATTTCTTAGCTTTTTCATATTCTTCCGGACGGTTCATATTAAAAAAGATTCGATCCCAATCTTTTAGTCCAAAACTTTCAAGTTCTTTTTCTGTTACATACAATACATTTAATCTTTTAATTAAATCTTTCATCCGTAACTTTCCAGACTTAATACAGTTCTCCGCTTCATGTGCCACCGTTTTTTTGAAAACAGAAAATAATGGATGTTGATTGCCGTTAATGACAGGAATAACTGCATCATAATGAAAGCAACGTTTCACCATTTCCACAGCCAATTCTCCAGATAAAAACGGCATGTCACATGCTACAACGAGATTTACATCATAATCGGAATGCATTAAGCCTGCATGAAGTCCTGCCATCGGACCCATTTCAGGGAAATAATCACAAGTAGTGTTTAATTGTAAAAATGAATAATCTTCAGGATTATTTGTAACTAAAATGATTTCATTAAAATAAACTTTGAGCTTATCCCGAATTCTCTCAATATTGGTTTTCTCATTTATTCGCAGTAAGGCTTTATTCACACCCATTCTGCTTGATTTACCACCAGATAAAATAATAGCTGCTGCCTTCATCTCACTCGTCTCTTTCTTTATCACCGACCGCAAGATACTTGTACCAATAATACGGCCAAAGGCTTTTTTAAATGGATTGTATCCTTCATTTTATTATAGCCGCTGTTAACGCCGCAAATCTGTATTTTTCATCATATAATCATCAATTTCTATTATATTTTACAAAATGATTTATAATAAAAAGGAGATGTACTTGAACGAATTAGGAGGTATACATAATGACCATTAAAAAAGTAATGACGATAGCTGGTTCAGATACGAGCGGTGGTGCAGGAATTCAAGCAGATTTAAAGACATTTCAAGAGCTTGGGGTTTACGGCATGACAGCCTTAACGACGATTGTAACCATGGATCCGAAAAACCATTGGTCACATAGTGTTTTTCCAATTGAAGTTTCAACACTTGAAAAACAAATTGAAACCATCCTTTCTGTTGGAATTGATGCAATGAAAACAGGGATGCTCGGGACAGTTGAAATTATTGAATTAGCGGCTAAAACAATAGATGAAAACAAGTTAGAACGCGTTGTCGTTGACCCTGTTATGGTATGTAAAGGGGAAGATGAAGTGTTAAATCCAGAAACAGCTGATGCCATGCGTGAGCTTCTACTCCCTCGTGCCCTAGTTGTTACACCAAATCTATTTGAAGCAGGACAGCTTGCTGGGATAAAAACACCAAAAACTGTAGAGGAAATGAAGGATGCTGCTGTAAAAATCCATACTTTAGGAGCAAAATACGTCCTTATTAAAGGTGGAAGCAAACTTCAAGTGGAGGATAAAGCCATTGACCTCCTTTATGATGGAAAAGAATTTAGAATTTACGAATCACATAAATACAATACTACTTATACTCACGGAGCAGGCTGCACGTATTCTTCAGCCGTTACAGCCGAACTAGCAAAAGGAAAGTCTGTCTATGAAGCGGTTGAAGTGGCGAAGGAGTTTATTGCTGCAGCCATTGAACAGGGCTTCCGACTAAATGAATATGTAGGTCCGACATGGCACGGCGCTTACCGCAGCTCTAAATCGAAAACAGAGTATTGCGTAGATTGCTAAGCTGTGTTGCTCAAAAGAGCCAAACAATTATGTTTGGCTCTTTTTTATTGGCCTCATGGTATTTAAGTGGTTCCATTCACTTCAATAGGCAGGGATTTCGCATTTTCTTCCTATTTTTAGTATGATAATTACAATATTAAGTATTAATAAAGCACCGTTTCAATAAGGGAAAGGAGGATTTGGTTATGGAGTTCGTGGATGTAAAACGCGTTCAGGATCTCATTAATCATTTTGCCAATAAAGATGTTTATATTCACCTGGAAACTACCAATGGGGCCTATGCATCCCATTATGATCAATCCTTTTTTTCAGCAGGAGCCTACATCCGCAATGCCCAAGTCCGTTATGAATTAGGGAAAATTACTGGAAATGGGCCTTACCGTGTCGGCTTAAAAATGAATATTGGTTGGATTTATGCAGAGGGAATTACTCACTTTGAAATTGATGAGTTAGGCCGCCTGCTTCTTGCCGGCCACGACCATAAAGGGAAGCTAGCCGTAGCTTTAGAAATCAGTCCAACTCCGTTTGAATAGAAAATACGAAACACCCTTTTGTGAAAATTGGATGGAGACTAGCCAATCCATTTACAAAGCTCTAAGCAGAAAGGAGTATTCACAATGGAAAAAGAACGCCATGTCCTCGTTGTCTTTCCCCACCCAGATGATGAAGCCTTTGGGGTATCAGGAACGATTGCCACCTACATCAAAAACGGAACGCCGGTTACCTATGCTTGTCTAACCTTAGGAGAGATGGGACGCAATATGGGGAATCCACCGTTTACAAACAGAGAAAATCTCCCCAAAATTAGAAAACAAGAATTACAAGAAGCGGCACGCATTTTAGGTATCCAAGATCTTCGAATGATGGGATACCGGGATAAAACGATTGAATTTGAAGATGAAGAGAAGCTGACAAATACAATATCGTCATTAATTGATGAATTGAACCCGTCCCTGATCATTACTTTTTATCCCGGTTATTCTGTCCATCCCGACCATGACGCCACCGGTGCAGCGGTCGTCCGTGCCGTCGAAAAGTTACCAGCCGCCGCACGGCCAAAATTACACTGTGTCGCCTTCTCCAATGACTGTGTCGAAAAACTAGGTGAAGCCGATATCATCCGCGACATTAGCCCTGTTTTCGAGACCAAACTGGCTGCTATCAAAGCGCACCGCTCCCAAACCGAGCAAATGTTGGCCGACATGTCCGAAAAACTTAAAAACCAAGATCCTCAAGTTCTGGCCTGGATCAACTACGAACGGTTTTGGACCTATAAGTTTTCGAAGTAACAAAAAAGGACCATTTATTAAAACTTTCATCAATTAAAGAAAAAGAAAGATTTACACAAAAAAAGGTGAATTTGAGTACCCTCAAATTCACCTTGCTTATTAGTTAAATCTATCATGCTTGTTTATCACTCAAATAGACAGGATTTTAGCCTACTTTTCTCTCTGTTACTTGAAGATTTTCTGGTATACGCTTGTTAATTCCAAATGCATAATAGCTAATCACCACAAGTGCAAGGAACACCATACCTGCAATTAGTGAGATACGAGTGTCATCATTAACCCACATACCAACTAGCACTGCAACTAGATAAGCAATTGTCAGATAGTTAGTAACAGGCGCCAAAGGCATTTTGAATGGATGGCTGGCCATTTTATCAGCATGAACTTTTCTGAAATTGATATGGCTGATTAAGATAACAAACCATGGAACCATACCTGGAAGAACACTTGCAGAATAAACGTAAACAAACAGTTTTTCCGGTGCAATATAACTTAGAAATACGCCGACACCAAGACCGATTAATACGCCAAGTGTACCAAATAAAGGCACTCCACTCTTTGTAATTTTTGCAAAGGCTTTTGGAGCTTGACCATTTACTCCAAGTGTATAAAGCATGCGCCCAGCACTATAAATACCACTGTTACATCCAGACATCGCAGCCGTAATTACAACAAAGTTAATAATTCCAGCAGCTGCTGTAATACCTATTTTTGCAAAGGTTGCTACGAACGGGCTTCCAATGGAAGATAATTGATCCCAAGGATAAACGGTAACAATTACAAAAATTGCACCAATATAGAAAACAAGGATACGCCAAACTGTACTTTGAATCGCAGTTCTTAATGTTTTCTGAGGATCTTTCGCTTCACCAGCTGTAATCCCTATTAGCTCCACACCTTGATAAGAACCTACAACAAGTGCTAGAGCAAATAAGAATCCTTTCACTCCACCTGCAAAGAAACCGCCATGTTCCCAAAGGTTTGATAAGCCGATCGCTTCTCCTCCATTTCCAATACCGAAGAAGATCAGACCAAAACCAGCTACAATCATTAATATAATTGTTACAACTTTAATCATTGCAAACCAAAATTCAAATTCACCAAAAGACTTAACAGATATAAAGTTTGCTGCACCCAAAATAATCATTGCGATGAGTCCTGGAATCCATGCAGGAAGATTTGGATACCAATACTGCATATATTCGCCGATCGCAATCACTTCTGCCATACCTACAACTACCCACTGGAACCAGTTACTCCATGCAGTCATATATCCTGCGAGTGGATGGATATACTTATAACCAAATGTAGCAAATGATCCTGTACTTGGTTCCAAATAGAGCATTTCACCCATAGCACGCATAATCATATATAAGAAAAGTCCTGTAATGGCATATGCGAGCATAACGGATGGTCCCGTCCAACTTATCGTGCTAGAAGAACCCATAAAAAGACCAACGCCAATGGTTCCGCCTAATGCAATCATTTGAATATGACGTGAACCTAAACCTCTTTGCAGTTCTTTGTTTGCCAATTTATTTCCCCCTCTGCATTGTCATCAAATGGAAACGCTTGCAAATATAAATAAAAAAATTATTAAAATCCTTCCCCATATAGTATGATTTAAAATGCTAAAACTAATGTTGATAAGCTTCATCTAAAGAAGAAGGGATTCGATTTATATTTTATAACTATATTAAAATACCGTCAATATTTTTCTGATAAAATGATTTTTCTAATTTTTTTGTAAATAATACCAACTTGTTCCAATAGTTTGCCTGACTTCATATATGCAATACTACGAATTATAACACAATACTTCACCACTTTAAAGTGAGTTTCCCCTTTTACTGGCTCCATTTTCCCACCAGCTTTTCCTTCTCATCTTAAATGAAATTCTCACTTTTTTCACGTTTATTACCTTTTTTAATTGATAATTTACTCTCCATTTGCACTACCAAAAATTAGCCATATTCACAAAAAGTTCAATTTTTTTAAACGGCATGATTTTAACCCTTGAGCTCCTCCCTTCACAAAACGTTCAAAATCCCATCAATATCCGTGATGAACATCACTAATAAAAAAATTTCCAAAGATTAACATCAAATTGTTCAATTGAAAAAGGAGGAGGGCAAACATGAATAAAGCCATTATTAGCTTTGTACTGAGTGCCTTGCTTGGCTTTGGCCTGGGATACCTTGTCTTTGGCGTCATCATGGATACCAACGACAATGACGCGAAAATTACCCAGGCAGATCATCAAGAATCAACTACAGTCAAAGAAAGCACTGAGCCAAAAGAGGAAGCCTCTGTAGCAACTCCTGAAAGTGACAATATTCTCAATCAAAAGGGATGCTTGAGCTGCCATTCCGTTGATTCACTAGGTTTAAAAGGTGGTACAACAGGCCCTGATCTCTCTAAAGCCTATGAAAATGTAGAAGGAAAGCATGGCAAGCCTATTGAGGAATTCTTAAAAGAACCTACATCTGCTGTTATGTCAAGTGTTATAAGCGGCAACCCGTTAACCGATGACGAACGCGTGAAAGTCATCGAGTTGCTCAAGAAAGCCTCAGAAAATTGATTGTTAAGGGGTGTAAATGAATGAAAAAATGGGTTCCTATCACATCCGGTTTATTAGCTGGGTTTTTAGCAGCAACCATCTCCTTCGGCAACTTTTCCTCTCGCTCGGAGAATAAAACCGTTTCAGGCAGTACGAAGAGTGATGCGGAAAAAGTTTATGTACCATTTGGAAAACAAGATGAATACTACTTATTTGCATCTGGTGGCCATTCCGGACAAATGTTTATTTACGGAGTGCCATCCATGCGGCATATTCGTACCGTACCTGTCTTTTCACCGGATTCTGCAACTGGTTACGGCTTTGACGAGCATTCTAAGAAAATGATGGGTGATTATACGTGGGGTGACCTTCATCACCCGGCATTTTCTGAAACGAATGGAGACTATGATGGCAAATATATGTTTGCAACCGATGTTGGAAACAGCCGTGCAGCCGTTATGGATCTAAAAACCTTTACTGTTAAAGACATTATTAATGTTCCAAATACAAGTGGTCCGCACTGTGCAGCCTTTGTTACAGAGAACACAGAGTACTTGTTCCTACCAACCCGCTTTTCCGTTCCCTTAGGATCCAAGTACGAACCACTTGATGATTATAGCAAAAAATATCGAGGAGTCATGTCAGCGGTTACATTCGATGAGAAAAATACAAAGCTGAACATTGAATATCAAGTTGCCCTACCACCTTGGTCCTATGACCTTTCTGATGCCGGTAAAAAAGTGTCCGCTGATTGGGCCGTGATGACCACCTATAATACGGAAGAAGCGACAACGAATCTGGAAATTAACGCCTCACAAGCTGACCGTGACTATATTGTTCTTTTTAATTGGAAGGAACTAGCGAAAATGGTTAAGAACGGACAGTATGAAGAAGTTGATGGTCAAAAAATGATTTTTCCGGAAAAGCATAAAGGAGGCATTTATTTAGTACCAGTCGCAAAATCACCGCACGGCGTGGACGTTACTCCTGACGGTAAGTACTTCATCGCATCTGGTAAATTGGCTCCCGCGTTAACGGTATTCTCATTTGAAAAAGCATTTAAGGCCATTGAACAAAAAGAATTTGCTGGAGACCGTAATGGCATACCCATTCTAAAATACGAATCGGTTATGGAACGCGAAGTCAATCCTGAAAATGCACTTGGACCACTCCATACGCAATTTGATGACCAAGGCATGGCTTATACAACGATGTTTATTTCTTCTGAAGTCGTGAAGTGGGATCCTAAGACCGGAAAAACATTAGATCGCGTGCCTGTACAATATTCTCCTGGTCACTCTGTTGCGGCTGAAGGAGACACCGTATCTCCAGATGGGAAATGGCTTGTAGCATTAAATAAAATTGCAAAAGATAGCTACTTGTCTGTCGGACCTTCTCATCCTGAATCGATGCAATTAATTGATATTAGTGGCAAGATGAAGGTCATCCAATCTGTTCCAGTCAATCCTGAGCCACATTATGCACAAATGATTAAGGCCAACAAAATTAAAACAATTGAAGTGTATGAAAAAGACGAGAAAAACCAAGATGCCATTTACAAACAAGATCAGGCTAAAATCGTTCGCAACGGTAATAAGGTCGATGTATACGGTATTGCAATGCGCTCCAAATTTATCTTTGATGTCAAATCAAAACGTCCAGACGTCATCGAAGTGAATGAGGGCGACGAGGTCACCATCCATTTGACCAATATCGATTTCGATGAAGATATAACTCATGGTTTTGCAATCAACAGCTATAACCTGAATATCGAAGTGCAGCCAGGTCAAACCAATACCGTCAAATTTAAAGCAGATAAAGCAGGTACATTCCCTATATACTGTACCAACTTCTGTTCTGCCTTGCACCAAGAAATGACGGGTTACTTCCTAGTAAAACCAAAACAATAAACAACTGGCGCAGTTCCCATCCCCCAGTGTATGAACAAGATGGGAACTGCCCTTTTCCATTTGGAATTTTTTACTATAAGAGGAGTGGTAAACTTGAACGCCCGCAACAAAGAATTGTCTAGTGTCTCTTCCATTATCATTGTAGTTTCAGGTATTTTACTTGTCGTCTCCATCTTTTTGCCGTGGTGGAAAATGATTTTTTTTGCACCACAATATCCGGAAGGTCTGAATATCATTGTTTATCCTTATAAACTCGAAGGAGAAATCGATATCGTTAACGGCCTGAACCATTACATCGGAATGGCCAATTTTAGTGAAGAAACCTTTCCCGAATTAACCTATTTGCCTTATATTGTCGGCGGATACGCCTTCCTAACAATAATAACCGCCATTCTCAGGAAAAAATTCTTTCTTTACGGATTAATCTGCTTATATGTTTTAGGTGGTGCATTAGGGGTCTGGGATCTCCGAAAAGCCCTTCGCCAGTTCGGTACGAATCTAAGCCCCACAGCACCCATTAAGATTGATCCGTTTATTCCGCCTATTATTGGGGAAAACACCGTTGCCAATTTTGTAACAAATAGTGTACTTGGACTAGGGGCCTATCTTCTCATTGTCGCTTTTATTCTATTACTCATTCCGTTATGGAAGGATCGAAAGACAAAATGAAAAAAATCTCGCTCCTATTAATCTTTTTCTCTCTTATCTTGATGAGCAATCCAGAGGAATATGTAGCCTCTAATCACCTACAGTCACTTATCGACTCCATGAAAGAAGGAGCAGTATTGAAGTTGGGAAACAAGACGTATGAGGGCAATATCGTCATTAATAAAAGACTTACTATTATTGGTTCAAAACATACGGTCATTAAAGGGGACGGGACCGGCAATGTCATTTCCATCAAAGCACCGGGAGTAAGACTTCGTCATCTTACTGTCATTCATGGTGGCAAGAATCGTAATACAGCTGAAGAGTATGCGGCCATCAAAATTTATACAGATCATAATGTCATTGAACATGTGAAAATCCGTGACTCCTATCATGGTATTTACTTGAGCCAGGCCCATAATAATACGATTCAATACAATGACATTAAAGGGATGGGCAAGGGGGAAATTGCTGCTCAAGGTAACGGACTGCACATTTATTATGCTAACAACAATCTACTTGCCCACAACAAGATCGAGGGCACACGCGATGGCATGTTCTTTGACTATGCGAACCGAAACAAAAGCTATGATAACCATATCAGACATACAAGATATGGCTTGCACTATATGTATTCTGATGAAAATATTTTTAAACGCAATATATTTACTATGAATCAAGGCGGGGCAGCCATCATGAACTCGAATCGCCTAAAACTGAAGGACAACCAATTTCTCATCAATTATGGCAATCAATCTTTTGGGCTTCTACTATTGCAGGCAAATGAAAATAACATTGAAAACAATATGTTTTATATGAACCAGAGAGGCATGTATATTGATCAGTCCACCAAAAATATCATCAAAAACAACAAGATTATTGAAAATGAGATTGGCATTGAGCTTTGGTCCAGTTCCAATGAACAAATTTTTACATCGAATAGAATCTATGAAAATACAATTCCTGCAGCCGTTATCGGCGGTAAAGGAGAAAGCAATTCTTGGAGCAAAGACGGCAAAGGCAATGATTGGGGCACTTTCTTCCCTCTCACTGACCTTGACCAAAACGGTATCGGAGATTTTCCAATAACATACTATTCTTCACTCCATCATCTGTTAGAGAAGCAGGAATTAACCAATCTATTTTTAAAAAGCCCTGCCATTACCATCTATGAAAAAATTAATGCTGCTTTAAATGACAATGAGGTTATGTTCAAAGATCCACATCCACTTGTACAGACAAAAAGGAACCACTCATTCATCCTGGTTGCTGTCCTTAATTTGTTGGCTGTGATTCTCATAAAGGAGAGATATCCATATGCATTACATTTGGAAAGAATGGAAGGAAAACATAAGAGGTAAAGGACTGTGGCTGTCAGTAAGCATTATTATACTGATCTCTCTCATTATCCTGATCCGCTTCGCCACCCATCCCCTTGATCATGGGTTCTATATTCTACTAATCAATTTGTTTGATACAATTGTTTATTTTATTCCGATTTTGTGCTTGTTTATTGGCGCATTCTCAATTTTTCAAGAAAAAGAACAGAAAACCTTAATAATGTTGCTAACAAAAAAAGAACATTACGCCAGTTTTTTAGCAAAAAAAAGTCTTGGGCTTAGTGTGGTCGTTCTTTTGCCGCTTTTAACCTGGTTTTTCTTGTATCTCCTTTTATTGAAATTTCAGTTCCAGCTTGACATTAAAAGTTATCTGATTTTTATTTTAAGCATTCTTTTGATGTCAGTGTTGTTTTTGCAAGTGGGTGCAGCAATCGGCAGCTTTAGTCGCTCAAGGATGCAAATTATCGGCCATACAATTTTTATTTGGTTTTACTTTTTCTTTTTACACGATTTTATACTACTATCTTTATTACCAGATATTACTCATGAAAATGTAAAAGTTTTTTCCACTTTCTACTTTTTAAATCCATTGCAGGCAATACGGATATTTTTAGAAACGGGCATGGAAGTTTATTCGTTTAGCCATATGTCAAGGCTCCTACAGGAATTTATGTGGACAGAACCCTCAGCCTTCCTAGTTGGTAATTTTGTATTCTGGATGGTCGGATCGTTTGCCGGTGCAGTATTCTTTAACAGGAAGGATGTTTATGAGTGATGATTAAAGTGGAAAAGTTAAGTCAATCTTTCGGAAGAAAGCAAGTGTTGAACGCTGTTGACCTTCACATCGACCATCGTGAAATCTGTGCCCTCGTTGGCCGCAATGGAGCCGGAAAATCTACGTTTATCCAAAGCTTGGTTGGACTTTTGCCGGTAAAACAAGGCTCAATTACCATCAATGGGGCGTTCGTTTCTAATAAGACCCATCACTGGAAAAAAGTCATTTCGTATTTGCCAGAAAAATTTATGCTATATCCCAATTTGACTGGATTAGAAAATGTAACTTTTTTTGCTGAGACTATTTCAAAAATAGCTGATACCGAAAGAATGAAGCAGGTGCTCATGACCGTACGTTTATGGGATGACCGTAACATGCAGGTCAAACATTATTCCAAAGGCATGCTTCAACGGCTCGGACTTGCAATCACTCTTTACCAAAATTCAGATATTCTCATTCTCGATGAACCAACGAGCGGGATTGACCCGATGGGCAGAAAAGAAATTTTAGAAGTGTTAAAATCTCTACAAAATAAAACCATTTTACTTTCCTCCCATCACATAGACGAAATAAAACAAATTTGCACTCATGTTGCTTATCTAAATGATGGTAAAATAAAGAAATATAAAGTAGGAGAATTTTTAGATAAGTACTGCCTAGGAGGTATGGAAGTATGAAAAAACGGACGGTGTTGGCTTTACTGCTTGTCATGGCACTCATGACGGCCTGTAGTTCAGGTTCTGAATATCACATTAAAGTGACGAAAGATGTCTATTTCGAAGCTGGAAAAACCTCTACTATTGAGATTAAAGTAACAGAAGATAGGAAAGCGGTAGAAGGGTTAACAATTAAAGCCTTATTATCAATGAAAAATATGGCCCATGGAACAAGTGAGGTCAAATTCACAGATAAAGGAAATGGAATTTACTCCGGTGAGGCGGACTTATCCATGAGCGGAAAATACGAAGCAGTATTTATAGTAGAAAAGAATGGTAAAAAAACTGAAAAAATAATTGAAATAGAAGTGAAGAAGGCGGAAGGTGTAGCCAAAATTAACGGAGAATGGATTACCAAAGAAGAGATCAATTTTTATAAGTTGATTAATCAGCTACAATTGGAAATGAACCGTGAGACAGCCCGAAAAAATTACTCAGGAGAGAAATTGAAAGAAGAATTGGCCTACTTAGATTCCCAAAAAACTAATATTGAAGATCAAAACCAATTGTTAACCCAAATCATCCGCCTTCGTTCCATGGCGGTACTTGCCGAAGAGAAAGGACACACGGCAACAAACGAAGAAGTAGAAGAAGCGATTAAGAAAGTGCGCGGCCAATATTCCCAGTTCGAGTCCGCCTCGAACATGATTAAAGAATATGGAGAAGAAAAATTTTGGGCAACAGAACGTGAACACTATAAAATGATCGTCCTATCTCAAAAAATCCAAAAAGACCTAATCGACAAAATTAAAAAAGAAAACCCTTCCTATGGGGAACAAGAAATCTACTATCAGGCCCAAAAACAATACGAAGAACTCCTCATCTCCCAAGTCAACACCTTAGAAATCGAGATCTTATGATCTTACAAATAAAAGGAAAATGGTACCTAACACCTTTTTCCTTTTTATTGCAAGATGTGTAAATTTATTTTTTGACTTTGGGAATAAACTAGCACACGCCCTTGGCAGTGAGATGACTTTTCTATCCACTTTAGAATCTCCGACTCTACGTGATTTCCTTTCATTCATTTGGAGCGTTTCCGTCCATAAAGCCGCCTGAAAGTAACAAAATCAATAAGAAAAAATGAAACCTCTCAAACGTTAATAATCTAGGCTAATACCTCGCCAATCTTATAAAACTTCTAAAATAGCCTTGCCCACTCCACTTTCGTCATTTGTATCCGTAACCCAATCACAAAGTGACTTAATTCCAGGACTTGCATTCCCCATTGCTACCGCCCGACCGGCTTTTTCGAACATAGATACATCATTGAAATTATCGCCTATTGCCATCGTTTCAGACAGGGAAATATCTCTTGCATTCACAAACGCCTCTAAGGCAATTCCTTTTTGGGCATTTCGATGAGTGATTTCAATATTTTCAACGCCTGATTTCGTCACATTCAGATCTTCTAATTTTTTTAGTGATTCGCTTGCAGCTTTCAATTTGTCCATGTCAAAGGAAAATGCCAGAAACTTATAGATTCGAAATTCATCATTTTTAAAAAGAGTTTCATAATCATCTATAGGATGAACTAAACCATCCCTCCGTCTGGCTTCTGCTTTTTGTCTAACAAATTCAGGATCGGCCTCAGGATTGGCGGTAACAACAATGTCCACAAGTATCGAAACGGCCTTTTCAAGATCGACCGAGTAGGTCCCTTTATCCGTATAGACTTCAAAGTAAATATCCATTTCCTCCAGTTTTGCCGCTACCTCACGAGCCACCTGCTTGCTAATTGGGGTTGCAGAAATTACCTCACCCTCTTTAGAACGCACTTCTGCACCATTGACACAAATAATCGGACAAGTTATTCCCTTTTTGTTAAGGACATAAGTTGCCTCCTGATAAGACCTGCCAGTAGCTACGACAACCTCAACCCCAGCTTTCTGTGCCTTTAAAATAGCCGCTTTATTCTCCTCACTAATTTGCTGCATTGAATTTAATAATGTTCCATCCATATCGGTTGCTATACATTTAATCATGTTGTCACCTTCCGTTCTTTTTTCTATAGTTGCCATTGTATCACGAGTAATTGGAGATTTTCACCAAATCCGTTTCAAACAGATAGATACTTACTACCCTCTCTGACACTAAGCGGAGCCAATTTCTGATGATCTATAAATCGTTGAACCGAGTCTGGATTTGTTTTTGAGTATTCTCTCAATGCCCATCCAATTGCTTTTTGAATAAAAAATTCCTTGCTGTCCGCATTTTGCCGTATGTATTGATAAAGCAGTTCTTCATTCGTATTTTCTTTATATTTTAATTGAAATAAAATAGCGGCACGCCTTAGCCACATATGGTTACTAATTGCCCATCCACTAATGGTTTCTTCAATGACCTCAGGATACTTGCTGGCGATGGCACCGACAGCTTTTGGCCCCAGCACATCCACCGTATCCCACCAGGATTTGCTCATAATAAGCCGTTCGATAAATGGCAAATCCTCCTTAATTAATTTTTTCAGTGATTTTTCAATATAATCTAATGCAGCATATTGAAATTCCCGTTCATCCAGTTTCCACACCTCCATAACAAATTCCTGGTTAAACGGTTCTTTCAATATTCCTGTTTCACGAAAAAAACTGCTTTTCTATTTCCCGTCTTTTTTGAGACTTTATCCCAAAGAACTTAAAATGATTCTTCATATATTTTTCCATATGAAAGGCATTTTGCTCATTGCGATTTTCTTCAAACATTTTTCTTAACGTGAGAATATAAGATTCCACATTAATCTCCTCCAATTTTTGGATACATAAAACTATCGTACCATGTCAAACTAACATTATTCCAATGTAAAGGAGAAGAAAAATGACAAAAAAATATAATAGAGGCAGTCATAATCAAAATTCACCTCGTGCTAGTCAAGCGGAAGCAGAATTTGCCACTGAATTCGTCAGCGGTGACAACAGTAAAGGGAATAAGCATAATAAAGATCAACAAAGTAAAACAAATCCACAAAAATAAAAGTGCCGGGAAATCTATTTTCCCCGGCACTTTTAAGTTAGTGGTCTGCTTTTTCTAGCATTTGGATTTCTTTTGTAATTTCCTCTTGAATCTTTTCGACTACTGAGAAATCCATAGCTGAAACATAGATGGCTTCAAGCTCATCATGAAGTTCTTTAGCTCTGGCTAGATAGCTAGTAGCTTCTAACATTTTATTTTTATATTTATCGGAAATCTTACCTATTATATCGGCAAAAATCTCATCCGTACCAGGCTCAATTAATAATTCATACATATCAATAATTTCATCACCATCACGGCTCGGGAAGTATTCATGTGGGGCAGTACTATCAAAAATGGCAATGCCTAGCTCTCTAAAAATACACATATCCAAGCTGTTAGGATCAAACCCACAATGGTATATTTCCACGTCAATTCCACGCTCTTCAGCAGCGGCAGCCAATTTTTTAAGCATGGTCGACTTTCCAGAGCCTGGGCGTCCCTTTATAAAATAGCGCTTTGGAATCTCTTCTGTTAAGTTTGGGACAAAATCAACCGCACCTTTCGGAGTGGCTGCCCCTAGGAACCGATGACGGACATCTGCTTTCTTATTAAGCTTCATTTTCCCAAAAAATGATTCGATTAACTTATTCGTCAATTGATCCGCTTTTTGAAAATCCATGCTGTTAATATAAATTTTTTCCCAATCATCATGTATATCTAATGCTTCTTTAAAGGTTGCATAAGCATTAGTAAATGCCTCGCTAATTTGGTTAGTCAACTTTTCAATTTCATTTTTGTGAGCAGCGAGAACTTTCGCATCCCATGCTTCTCCCAAATTAATGTATTCTTCTACCGCTCCAGGCATTTTCGGTTCGATAACATGAGGGGCCGTTCCATCTACCACACCCACTTTTAAAGCACGAATAATTACACCATCAATGGATTGATTATCGGAAGAACAATGAAGGAATTCCACATCATAACCTTTTTCAAGCCATTCATAACCAATCTTCTTCATAAGAGAAGATTTTCCCGTCCCTGGTCCACCTTTTAAAATAAATAAGCGCTCTAGTCCTTGAAGGTTGGAGTCGTATAGGCTGTGGAATCCCCTTGCTGTATTACCGCCGGCAAAATAATTTTTCACTTTCCCTGCCATTTTCAACACTCCTTTTAAACAACTGACCTTATAAATCGTATTTCTGAAGGCTAGCTTCACTGGTGATAAATGTAAAGAGGATTAACACTACATCTTATGCTTCTATGAAATATAGGTGAATGCCCAGGGAAAAAAAGGGTTGAATAATAGAAAAGTGGAAGCTCCCTGGTTAGCGGCGTATGACCTGGAGGCTCTCCAACTGAGATATAGGAAACACGATGAGACGGAGCGAATCGATGTTGACTTATCATAGGGCGGAGACCGAAGGGCACTAGACGCTAGGGAGCTGGAACTAGACAGTTCTCAAACTCGAATATACGCTTTCTTATCTTACTCGAAAAGTGGAAGCTCCCTGTTCAGCGGCGTATGACCTCCTCCCAAAAGCTATTGCTTTCGGTCGTACGTTCCAAACATGAAGAAACGGAGGCTATCAATGGGCTATTGAGAAGAATATTTACTTCTATCACAATAAAAATATAAAGAAACGTAAAACGGCCTTAGTCCCATTGTATAAAAGACTAAAGCCGCTAAAATCATTTTTTAATTCTACTGTCTACTTAACACAGGCAGTTCAGCCTCTTGATTAATGACCGCCAAGGTAAGCTTTTCTAATTTGATCGCTTTGCCCCAGCTCCGAAGCTCTTCCAGAAGCAACGATTTTGCCCGTTTCAATTACATACGCACGATCTGCAATGGATAAAGCCATATTAGCGTTTTGCTCCACTAATAAAATCGTCGTGCCAGTTTTATTGATCTCCTCAATAATTTGGAAGATAGTTTTTACTAACAGTGGGGCAAGCCCCATAGAAGGCTCGTCTAGAAGGAGAAGCCTTGGTCGTGCCATTAGCGCTCTACCCATCGCTAGCATCTGTTGCTCACCGCCTGAGAGCGTTCCAGATAATTGCTTTCGGCGTTCGTGAAGACGCGGAAATAGCTGAAACACCTTTTCGAAATCTTCACGAATGCCTTGTTTATCTTTACGTAAATAGGCACCCAATTCGAGATTCTCTTCCACAGACATATTGGCGAAAACACGACGACCTTCAGGCACATGGGAAATTCCTTTTTTTACAATTAATTGCGGAACTTTTCCAGCAAGGTGTTCGTTTTCAAATAAAATCTCGCCGCTTTTCGGCTTTAATAAACCGGAAAGTGTTTTTAATAGTGTGCTTTTTCCGGCACCATTTGCTCCGATCAATGTGACAATTTCCCCTTGATGGATCTCTAGCGAAACTCCCTTCAATGCATGAATATTTCCATAATAAACATTAATATCATTCACCTTTAACATGTTAAGAGACCTCCTCGCCGAGATATGCTTCGATGACTTTTGGATTATTTCTGATTTGCTCGGGGGTTCCCTCTGCTATTAATTGTCCATGGTCAAGCACATAAATGCGTTCACACACACCCATGACGAGATTCATATCATGCTCGATTAATAGAATGGTTAACTCGAACTTTTCCCGAATTAATGCAATCAAATTCATTAAGTCCTCTGTTTCCTGCGGATTCATCCCTGCTGCTGGCTCATCAAGGAGTAATAATTTTGGTTTTGCCGCCAGCGCCCGGGCAATCTCCAGACGTCGCTGCTGCCCATACGGTAAATTTTTCGCCTTTTCATGGCGGACATGATCTAGTTTAAAAATTTTTAAAAACTCAATGGCCTTTTCTTCCATTTCCATTTCTCCTTTAAAGTGAGAAGGGAAACGAAAAATGGAGCTGAGGATAGAATGCTTTGCCAATGAGTGATAGGCTACCTTTACATTATCCAAAACAGTCATATCACTAAATAGTCGGATGTTTTGGAATGTGCGGCTGATCCCTTTCTTCGTAATTTTATAGGGGGCTAGCCCGTTTAATTTTTCGCCAACTAATGAAATGCTACCCTCTGTTGGGACATATACACCGGTTAACAAGTTAAAAAAAGTCGTTTTTCCGGCACCATTCGGACCGATTAAGCCTGCTAATTCTCCTTGCCGGAGCTCAAGGGTGACCCCAGAAACAGCTTTTAGCCCTCCAAATCTGATTCCAGCATTTTCTACTTTAAGCAACGGTTTGCCTGCTGCCATCTTGAGACCCCCCTTTAGCGGCTTTGCTCATTTTTAAGAATGTAGTAATTTCTTTTGTTCCCATCAAGCCTTGTGGACGGAATAACATCATCACAATCAGTACAAGGCTATAAATAACCATTCGCAATTCTGGGTAATTGGCGAGGAATGCCGAGATAATTGTTAATAAAACGGCAGCAATTACCGAGCCAGACATGCTTCCCAATCCACCAAGCACTACCAAAATTAAAATATCAAATGACTTCAAAAAGCCGAAGTTTGTCGGTTGAATAATATAGAAGTTATGAGCGTGAAGTCCACCGGCTACTCCAGCAAAAAAAGCACCAATGACAAACGCCATTACTTTATAATAAGTGGTGTTAATACCCATCGCATCTGCGGCAATTTCATTCTCCCTAATCGAGAGGCACGCCCGTCCATGGGTAGAGTTTGTAAAGTTGACGATGACGATAATCGTGGCAAGAACACAACCAAACAACCACGGCCATGTAATCAAGTGAGACACGGTCATCCCACTGGCGCCGCCCACATATTCAATATTTAAAAATAAAATTCTCATAATTTCTCCAAACCCTAAGGTGGCAATCGCGAGGTAATCACCTCTCAGCCTTAGAGTTGGAATTCCAATAATGATTCCAGCAATCGCGGCAACGACCCCGCCAGCCAATAAAGCCACAGGGAATGGTAAACCTAATTTCATGGTAATAATCGCCGATACATAGGCTCCGACAGCAAGAAACCCAGCATGTCCAATGGAAAACTGTCCGGTAATACCAATCACTAAATGTAGGCTAACGGCAAGAATGATATTAATACCAATTGTGTACAACGTGTTCACATAAAAGGGATTTAGGATTCCCCCATTAATAAGAAATTGCATGACCACAAAAAATATTGCGGCTAAAACGATAGTGAACCAAAAACCTTTTGCCTGTTTAAATACATTCATCGTTCAAGCCACCCCCTAGACTTTTTCCTTAACATTTTTGCCGAATAATCCGGATGGGCGGAAAATTAATATTAAAATCAACACGACGAAGGCGACCCCATCACGCCAGAGTGAGAAGCCTGCAGCACTTACAAGTGATTCAATAACCCCAAGTACTAATCCGCCGACCATCGCACCAGGGATAATGCCAATTCCACCCAAAACGGCCGCAACGAAAGCTTTAAGCCCTGGGATAATCCCCATCAATGGATCAATTTTTGTGTAATACATTCCAAAAACAACACCTGCAGCTCCAGCCAATGCTGATCCGATGGCAAAAGTTGCTGAAATAGTGTTATTTACATTAATCCCCATCAACTTAGCCGCATCCATATCATGAGACACTGCTCGCATCGCCTTACCAATTTTCGTCTTATGAACAATAAATTGTAACAGAATCATAAGAACAATAGATACAGCGAGAATCAACAAAGATTGTCCACTGATTTTAATGCCAAACACTTCAAAACTTTTTATGGAAACTACGTTATTAGGGTAGGCTTCCGGCTGTGCGCCGCGAACATATATCATGCCATATTCAATAAATAACGAAACTCCAATCGCTGTTATCAATGCTGCAATTCTTGTTGCATTCCTTAACGGCTTGTACGCAATCCGTTCAATTAATACGCCAAAAATTGCACATGTAGTCATGGCCAAAAGCAATGATGGGAGAAAACCCAAATCAAGAACAGTAATGGAATAAAAACCAATAAACGCACCGACCATGAACACATCTCCATGGGCAAAGTTTATTAATTTAACAATCCCGTAAACCATTGTGTACCCAAGGGCAATTAACGCATAAATACTGCCTAAGGAAACTCCATTTACTAGCTGTTGTATCAGTTGTTCCATGTCTGCCACTCCCTCCAATGGAGATAGGAAATTTTTCCTAATCCTTAAAAATTGGAATAGGGAACATTATATGCTCCCTATTCATTTTGATCGTTATAAAATTTGTTTGGTATATGTTGATTCCACTTAGCAATTTGCTTTTCGCAGACGGTACGGGAAACCTGCACCAATTCACCTCATACAACATAACCATCAAAATTCATAGCTTTCAATTAAGGGTTAATCTTTGTCTTAAATGTTTGTTCGCCATTCTTGTATTCTAAGATAACAGCAGCTTTAATTGGATTGTGGTCCTTATCAAGCTTCATTTTTCCAGTTACAAGTTCAAGACCATCTGTTTCTGCAAGGGCTTTTTGAATTTTCTTTGGATCACTGCTGCCTGCACGCTTAATAGCATCAGCAAGGAAATAAGCAGAATCATAGCCTAAAGCATTAAATGCATCTGGAGATTTATCCTTGTATTTCGCTTTAAATGCTTTCACAAATTCTTGAACTTTTGGATCTGAGTCTCCGGATGAATAGTGGTTTGTAATGAACGTGTTGTTCAGAGCATCAGCACCAGCCAATTCTACTAGTTTTGGAGAATCCCAACCATCAGCACCCATCATTGGTACAGAAATACCTAGTTCACGTGCCTGTTTTATAATTAGACCCACTTCTTCATAGTAGCCTGGAATAAAGATGAATTCAGGACTTTTCGCTTTTATATTTGTTAATTGGGCACGGAAATCTGTATCCTTCGCTACATATGCTTCTTCAGAGACAATTTGTCCGCCCTCTTTTGTAAATAGCTCTTTGAAGGATTCAGCAAGACCCTTAGAGTAGTCACTTGAGCTGTCAATAAAGATAGCTGCAGTTTTTACTTTTAAATCATTAATCGCAAAATTCGCCGCTACTGTCCCTTGGAATGGATCGATGAAGCAAGTCCGGAAGATGAAATCATTTAATTTTCCATCTTTCACTGTAATATCTGCGGCTGTGCCAGTCGGAGTTACTAATGGAATATTGTTGCTTTGTGCAATTTCAATCTGTGCTTTTGTATTACCACTTGTTGCTGCACCAATTATAGCGACAACCTTGTCCTGGCTGACCAGCTTGGTTGCACCGCTAATCGCTTCTGGTGCTTCTGATTTATTGTCGACAGCTACAAGCTCCAATTTTTTACCATCTATGCCTTCTTTATTGATTTCCTCAAGAGCTAAATCAATTCCTTCCTTAATGGATTGTCCATAAGAAGCAACCCCTCCGGAAAGTTCAAGGTTAGCACCAATTTTTATGGTATCCCCTTTTTCTCCACCACCGCTTGTCCCGGCTGCACCTCCGCAGCCTGTCAATACACCTGCCGCCATCATAAATGACGCAAAAATACTGGCTAATTTTTTCTTTCTACTCATAGCATGACCCCCTGTTTTTAAATTTTCCCAACAATTGTGTTACTCTTCCTAATAAAGATAATATTCTGAAAATATTGTACAAAATAACCTCTCATTCGTCTAGTACCATTTTCTATTATTTTAAAATAATTTAGAAAATATTTTTTTTATAATAAATTAACGGAATAAATGAAAAAGAGATCCCTGAAAATCGGAATCTCCTTGTCCAAAATGTTTTATGCTAATTCTTGTCTTTTCGTTTCTTTTCCCAATAGGAAAACGGCTAATGCCCCGATTAAAATCGAAACACAAAAAATAGTGAAAATAACCGGTACAGAAACTTTCTCCGCTACAAGATAACCAACCAACAATGGGCCAAGCACACCACCTAGTCTTCCGAATGAAGCCGCCATCCCTGAACCAGTTCCTCGAATTATGGTTGGATATTGCTCAGGAGTGTATGCGTAAAGTCCACCCCATGCACCTAAATTAAAGAAGGATAAAAGAATCCCTGATGTCATTAAAAGTGTGGTTGACTCGGCAGTACCAAAGAAATAGGCACTTACAGCCGTACCAATTAAATAGACAACCAACACAAATTTCCTACCCATTTTTTCAATAAACCATGCAGCTGTAAAATAACCCGGCAATTGGGCAAGTGTCATCACTAAAACATACTCAAAGCTCTTAATTAAGCTAAATCCCTTCATAACCATTACACTAGGCAGCCAGAGAAACATCCCATAATAGGAAAAAACGACACAAAACCAAACAATCCATAACATGGCCGTTTGCCGCCCATATTCTTTCGACCAAAGCTTTGTAAGATTTTGAAATATGGTTAACTTTTCTTTGTCTTTAACGGCAGCAAAACGCGGTGAATCTGGTAGTCCTATTCTTAAATACAATGCATACAAAGCAGGGAGAGCGCTAATCAGCAAAGCAGTTTGCCAGCCCCACTCTGGAATCACGAAATAAGAAATAATGGCTGCTATTAGCCATCCTGCTGCCCAAAAGCTTTCTAATAAAACAACTATTTGTCCTCGCTTTTCTACTGGGACACTTTCAGAAACAAGTGTTGAAGCGACTGGCAACTCTCCTCCCAATCCCATTCCTATCAAGAATCTTAGCACTAAAAAGGCTGTTAAAGTTGTTGTGAATGCAGATGCACCACTTCCCAAGGAAAACAATAATAAGGTAATAATAAATACATTTTTTCGACCAATTCTATCCGCAGCAAAACCAAAAACAAGAGCACCGACAGCCATCCCAATTGAATTAATGCTACCAATCCAGCCCATCTGTCCTGGTGTTAAACCCCATTCCACACTTAATGCAGCAATAATAAAAGACAGCATTCCTACATCCATTGCATCAAACATCCAGCCCATACCTGCAATACCAAGTAATTTACGACTGGACACCTCTTTTCCTCCTGAACGGCCTTGCCATTTCCCATTCAAAATACCTTTGACGTTTTCCATATTGACTCCCTTCTATTACAGAGATATTTACATTATTCCCCAAACTATTTATATTAGAATTACTTTAATCAAATTGTATTTTAACACGTGTCTTTACATATGTCATTAACAGAAAAGCGAAAGCGCCCTGGTCAGCGTCGTATGACCTCCTCCCAAAAGCTATCGCTTTCGGTCGTGCGATGTGGATGCTGCCGAAGCCTTCCTTGTGGAACTCTCCAACTGAGATATAGGAAACACGAGGAGCCGTAAGGCGAAGCGATGTTGACTTATCGTAGGGGCGGAGAGTGAAAGGCACTAGACGCTAGGGCGCTGAAGCTAGACAATTATCGAAGTCATATATCCTTTCACTTATCAGAAAAGCGAAAGCGCCCTGCTTAACGGCGTATGACCTCCTCCCAAAAGCTATCGCTTTCGGTCGTGCGATGTGGATGCTGCCGAAGCGTTCCCTGTGGTGGCCTCCAATTGAGATAAAGGAAACACAAGGAACCGTGAGGCGATTTGATGTTGACTTATCGTAGGGCAGAGAGTGAAAGACAATAGGGATTGTGGGAGTAGGGAGAAGAGCGTAGGCGTTACAACGCTAGGATGATGACACTAGACTATTCTTTTAATCTAAAAAGGGGCTGTCCGGAAAGTGGTATTTCAGCCGAAATCTTTATAAAAGCAAAACCCAAGAATGCTGTTAAATCAACATTCTTGGGTTTTTAATTTGGGTTCATTTTTCTCTTAATTGGACTTTTTAGACAGCCCCTTCATTTATTTTGCTTCATTGTTTTTTCATATTTTTTAACTTTTACCAACAGCTATTTGAACTTGACTAGAGTACATTTGATAATATTTTCCCTTTTTCTCCATCAGTTGCTTATGGGATCCTGCCTCAATAATTTCCCCTTTATCAATTACTATAATTAGATCAGCATGTCGAATGGTATTCAGCCTATGAGCAATAATAAAACTCGTTCGATCTTTCATTAAAGACGAAAATGCCTTTTGAATATGAAGTTCTGTTCTTGTATCTATGTTGCTTGTTGCTTCATCTAAAATTAACAGTGACGGCTTAGCTAAAATCACTCTGGCAATAGCCAGCAGCTGACGTTCACCTTGACTCAAATTCCCTCCATTTTCAGAAAGAAGTGTGTCATACTTTCGTGGTAATCGTCTGATAAAAGCATCTGCTCCTGCCAACTGTGCCGCCTTCACCACCTCATCATCCGTCGCATCGGCCTTGCCGTACCTAATGTTTTCCTTGATCGTACCTGAAAACAAATACGTATCTTGTAGTACAAAACCAAAGCTGCGCCTTAAACTGTCCCTCGTATACTCACGGATATTCCGTCCATCTAAGAGGATTTTTCCGTCAGTTACATCATAAAATCGGGTCAAGAGATTAACGATCGTTGTTTTTCCTGCACCCGTGGGCCCGACTAAGGCAATGCTGCTACCAACCTTGGCTTCAAAGTTAATATTTTTTAAAATTGGAACATCAGGACGGTAACCAAAGCTGACATTTTCGAACACGACGTGGCCCTTAGGGTCAGTTAACGGCACCGCATGTGGTAAATCAGCCGGCTCCTCCTGTTCATCCATAATTTCAAACACGCGTTCTGCACCGGCTACACCAGACTGGAGTATATTGAAGATATTAGCAAGGTCATTTAGCGGCCGGACAAATTGTCTAGAATAGGTGATAAAACTGGCAATAGCTCCAACAGTTACATGACCCTTTATAGCCAAGGTACCTCCGACGATCGCGACAACCGCAAAGCCAAAGTTATTAATTACGTTCATGATTGGCATCAAAAAACCAGACCAAATCTGTGCCTTAAGGCTAACCTCACGAAGATTATTATTCACTTCATTAAATTCCTGGATAACTTTTTCCTCATGATTAAAGGCTTTCACTACCTCAATACCTGCAATCGTCTCTTCAATATGTCCGTTTAGTTTCCCAAGTTGTATTAGCTGATTTTTAAATAATATTTTCGTGCGTTTGGCAATTGTCCTTGTTAGTAAAAACACTAACGGAACTGTGATCAGACTTGCCAGTGTCAATAGGGGACTAAGAATCACCATCATGATCAGAGAACCACCGATAACGATGACCCCAGACATGAATTGGGTAGTAGATTGAGAAATCGTACTACTAATATTATCCACATCATTGGAAAGACGGCTCATCATTTCCCCGTGTGTGCGTGAATCAAAAAAGGAAACCGGCAGCTTCTGTAGTTTTTTAAATAGTGCTTCCCTCAAGTTTTTTACAATTCGCTGAGCAACACCTGCCATCAACCAGCCTTGGAAAAAGTTGAGAGAGGCATTAGCAATATAAGCGCTTGTCAAGATAATCAGCATGATTTCAAGGAAGTCAAAATCAACACTTTCATTGTTTGCCGTCATCGCATCAATCGCTTTTCCCATAAGAAACGGATTCATCAACATCAAGATGGAATCTACTAAGATAAATACAAAAATAAGCGTGAGAATTTTTTTCTCTTTACCAATATAACCCCAGAGTCGCTTCAACGTTCCTTGAAAGTTTTTCGGTTTGATAACTTGCCCTCGGAAGTGGGCACCTCCGCCCGGTCTTAGAGATAGTGGTCCTGGAGGGTTATTCTTCCCCTGCAATTGTTTCTCGTTAGCCATTTACACCACCTCCGTGCCCATTTGCGAGCGGTAAATTTCTTGGTATACAACACAATTCTTAATTAATTCCTGGTGGGTTCCAATTCCCACCACTTCACCTTGGTCAAGGACAATGATTTTATGTGCATCCATAATAGAGGAAATCTTTTGGGCAACCAAGATGGTGGTTAACCCTTCGGTATATTTTTTTAAAGCTGCCTTCATTTTTGCTTCTGTTGCCGCATCAAGTGCACTTGTACTATCATCCAAAATCAAAATTTCTGGTTTTTTTACCAATGCTCTGGCAATGGAAAGCCTCTGCTTTTGACCGCCGGAAAAATTAACCCCGCCTTGGCCGATTCTAGTGTCATATCCTTCCGGGGATGCGGTAATAAAATCGTGAGCACATGCAATTTGTGCGGCGGTTTCGATTTCTTCCTGAGTGGCATCCTCTTTTCCCCAACGAATGTTTTCAGCTATCGTCCCTGTAAACAATACATTTCGCTGTGGAACAAAAGCGATTTTTTTCCTTAGTTCTTTTGGATCCATCTCATAAATGTTTTCCCCGTTAACTCTAATTGACCCGCTCGTGACATCATAAAATCGGGGAATTAGACTAACCAACGTGCTTTTCCCGGAACCAGTGGAGCCAATGAGGCCAACGGTTTCCCCGGGAAGAATGGTCAGATTAATATTTTTTAAGACAGGTTCACTATTTTCAGGATTATAGGAAAACGAAACATTTTCAAAGTCAATTCTTCCTTTTTCGGCCTGTGATAAAACTTGATTTTGCCACGTCAGATCATTCTCCTCGGTAAACACTTCACCAATTCTGGCAGCTGAAGCTTTTGCTCTGACAAACATAGAAAATACCATTGATATCATCATCAAAGAAAATAAGATTTGTGTCATATAGTTAATAAAAGCTATGATATGACCTACTTGTATTTCTCCTGTATTCACTCCTAGGCCGCCTAGCCATAGAACAACAACAATCCCAAGATTGACAGTCAGCATAATTGCAGGGCTAAAAACAGACATAAGACGGTTTGCAGCAATAGATTGTTTTTTAAAATGTTCATTTTCGCTTGCAAATTTAGCTTCTTCAAACTCAAATCGGTTAAAGGCCTTTACTACACGCACCCCAGACAAATACTCCCGCAACACGCTGTTGACTCGATCCAAGGCATTCTGAACCTTAGAAAAAAGAGGGAATCCAAGTTTCATATTAAAGAAGATTAATAAGGCAACGATAGGGACAACAACCGCGAGGACAATAGAAAGGTGGAGATTTAAACGTGTTGCCATAATCAAACCGCCGATGGCTAAAAGCGGAGCCTTCACAAAAATCCTCATTAGGCCGTTGACAAAGATTTGCACCTGGGTTACATCGTTTGTCAACCTAGTTATTAAAGACGCACGGTCAAACTTATTAATATTTTTAAAGCTAAGAGTTTGAATTTTTTTGAAAAGATCATACCTTAACTCTGCACCAAAATTTTGTGAGACAATACTAGCTAATATACTTCGAGTAGAAGCGGCAAGAGCACCAAAGGCGGTAATCAAAAGCATTAGTCCGCCCATTTTCATGACATATCCTATATCTCTTTTTGCAACACCTTCGTCAATAATGATCGCCATAATCGTTGGTTGCAATAAATCGCATATTGTTTCTATGGTAAGAAACAAAACCGCAATGCTAAATGCCTTACCGTACTTTTTTGTGTATGTTGATAAAAATTTCATATGCCTCCACTCCAGACCGCCATTCATTCTATAATGCTATTATAATTTCGATTTCCTAAATAAAACAATGAATTAGTTTTGGGTGAGAGATATCTCAAGATAGGCAATATTCTTAGGTACGCATACTATTTTTGCAGATGGAGGCGTGTTACTTGAGGGTAGACTCGTTTTACTCTAAGACAGGGCATACAATAAAAACCGGTCCGTCTTTAAATAGGACCGGTTTTACAATTATTTTTCCTCTAGCGGACGAAACTCATGAACCCAAACCCGCATTTGCGGTAGCCATGGCATTCCGGGATGTAAGGATAGAATCGATTGTTTATATTCTTCTAATGATTGGTAGCCTTCACTGCGGGCATCTTCATCGGTCAATTCGCCCAAGCTTTGAGGGTAAACCTTTTCAACCACGAATTTACGACCTTCAAGTGTCATGATTTCACCAAGGTCAGCATACCTTCCATTGCGGCGTGTTGCTGTTTTTTTACCAGATAATACCTTTTTAATATCCTCTTCCAACGTTATCAAACGATCAATCGTACATGTTTTTGGGGGTAAAGAATGATTTTCATGTGTCATTAGTTTTTCCTCCTTCCAATATCAGTTATTTATATTATCATTAATAAACATAAAATAAAAATAACCTGAAATAGACCGTACATTTCACCAGTTAATAGTTTTTAACCCCACGTAACATACAGTAAACCCTTTCACCAATCTTGTAGAAAACCCTTTCACTATCCTAAAAAGTGTAACCGCTCTCCTAAAGTGATATGATATTTATGTAATTATTAACAATAAGGGGAGTGCAGTGATTAATGAAAAACGAACTGATTGAACGATTTACTTCCTATGTCAAGATTGACACGCAGTCGGATGAGAGCAGTGATACTTGTCCTTCTACAGAGGGACAGTGGGAACTCTTACGCATGTTGGTCGAAGAGTTAAAAGAAATAGGCATGGAAGAGGTAACCATTGACGAAAATGGTTATGTCATGGCAACCTTGCCTTCTAACACCGATAAAGAGGTACCGACGATTGGATTCTTGGCCCATGTAGACACGGCCACCGATTTTACTGGCAAAAATGTCAACCCACAAATCATCGAAAACTATGATGGCGGCGATATTACTTTAAACGAAGCGCTCAATGTGGTTATGTCTACTAAAGACTTTCCAAATCTTGCCAACTATAAAGGCCATACATTAATTACCACAGACGGCACTACCCTTCTTGGGGCAGATAATAAAGCAGGCATAACCGAAATTATGACCGCTATGGCTTATCTCATCCAACATCCAGAAATTAAACATGGTAAGGTGCGCGTTGCGTTTACACCTGATGAAGAAATCGGACGAGGCCCTCATAAGTTTGACGTTACGGCGTTTAACGCCAAATATGCCTACACAGTTGACGGTGGTCCGCTTGGAGAGTTGGAATATGAAAGCTTCAATGCAGCAGCGGCAAAGATCACAATCAAAGGGAACAACATTCACCCTGGATCAGCAAAAGATAAAATGGTCAACTCTATGAAAATTGCTATGGAATTACATAACCAACTTCCTGCACAAGAGGCTCCTGAACACACCGAAGGATATGAGGGATTTTATCATCTGATTTCTTTTAACGGTGAGGTCGAACAAACGCAGCTTTATTACATTATTCGCGACCACGACCGAGAAAAATTTAATCAGCGAAAAGCAACGATAGAATCCATCGTCCAATCCTTAAATGAAAAATATGGAAACGAAACCATCCAACTCGAACTGAAAGACCAATATTACAATATGCGTGAAAAAATTGAGCCAGTGTTTGAGATTGTTGAAATTGCCAAACAGGCGATGGAGAGCTTGGACATCAAGCCGGTTATTAAACCTATTCGTGGAGGTACTGACGGTTCGCAGTTGTCCTTTATGGGTCTTCCGACACCGAACATCTTTACAGGCGGAGAAAATTTCCACGGTAAATACGAATTTATTTCCGTTGATAATATGATCAAAGCTACCAAAACCATCATTGAAATTACAAAACTTTTTGAGCAAAAAGCCTAAACATACTAAAAAAAGAGCTCGACGAAGCAAAAGTGTTCGACTCACAATACATTGATCCAATTAAGAATCAAGAAGATCAGACTCTATTAGGCTAATAAAGGTCCTTGGCACACTTCCTTGATACCATCTTATCGGACTGGTATATCAAGCTGTACCTTGGACCTTTTTTATCTTCAGCCTATAAAACCGAACCAATCAACAAAATCATCCAGACCAAAAAAATAGCAGGGGATATGGGTGGTTCTGACAGAAAGAACCTTTCAACCCTGTATTAAGGATTTCAATATGAGTATATTTCTTGTTTCCCCAGATCCGTTTTTATCGCAGTACCATCATTCTACAACTTAATCTTCTTGTATGTTCTCTTTAGAAAAGGGGAGCGGAAAGATTTCGGACAACCTTTTCACCTGTCCATCATTCCCCTTATAAACAATATGATCACGAGTAAATTTTCGAGGTGAATCTAGGCCGCAAGCAGCAGCTAAAGCAAATAGCCCTTGACGGACGGTGACAATATAATTCATGACACGCCATTTCTTTTCATCCGGAACAAGCGCCTCCTGCTGCTTCGGATCCGTTGTTGTCACCCCGGCTGGACATTTACCAGTATGACACTGCATGGCCATAATACAACCATTGGCAATCATAAAGCCCCGTGCGGAATTAACCGCATCCGCGCCTATCGCCAAGGCTATCGCAATTTTATCAGCCGAAATCAGCTTGCCAGATGCAAAAATTTTTATTCGATCCCGAACATCATATTGGTGGACTTTATCTACAACCGCAACAAGAGCTGAATACAAGGGCAAACCCATCGTATCAGCCATCGCCTTATACGTGGCCCCCGATCCGCCTTCACTCCCATCCACCGTAATGAAATCAGGATAAATTTTCAGCTGTTTCATTGTTTCGAAAAGCACATCTAAATTTAATGAGTGGCCAACGACTATTTTGATTCCGACCGGTTTTCCACCTACCTCCTGCAATTGCTTAATAAATTTTAAGGCCTCATTCGAATTACGTAAAAACGAGAATCGGTTTGGAGAGATAATCGTTTCTCCCTCTTTTACCTTGCGAATCTTTGCCACCTTTGCTGTTACTTTTTCCCCTTCAAGATGTCCCCCTCGGATTTTGGCCCCTTGGCCAAATTTCAGCTCAAATGCTTTGATTAATGGGTGCTCCGCAGCTTTTTTAAATTCATTGATTGAAAAATTCCCTTTCTGATCACGAAAACCAAATAAACCAGGGCCGATTTGAGCTATGACATCAGCTCCTCCTGCCAAATGTTCCGGCGCAATTCCACCTTCACCCGTATTAATCCAAGAACCACCAGCCATTTGGCATCCATATCCAGTAGAAAGAATATAATTTTCACCAACAGAGCCGTAAGAGGTCGCCGATACGCCAAATGGTCCGTAAAGTTTCCATGGTTTTTGGCGTTCCGGACCAACAACAATCGCATCATCTTCCGAATAAAGCCAGCGCGAAGTTTTGTCTTTAACAAGATGTTCACGGCGGAAAAATAACCCCTCATGATCTATTTTATATTTCATCCCTTGAACTTCTTCTTGATGGCCCACCTGAAGTTCCTCTTTTAGCCGTGGAAACAAATCATTTGCGATATAATAACCAGGACCTTCAAAATCCCGCTTGGAACCAAAACTAATTAGATCACTTCTATATTTTGCTGAAAAGACAATCCCTAAATAGTCCGAACGTGAAAAGGGCCGGGATCCGTTATCATCGTCAAACCAGTACTGCCGGAGCTTTGGACCCAAATTCTCTAGTGCATAACGAATCCATCCGAAATACGGGTAGGAGCGAATAATGGAATGCTGAGGTTTTTTTGCCAAATTACGCAGCCAAAGGATAAGGTAAAGCGGTCCTCCAATAAAGACAATCAAAAGAATAGCAAGAATTGTCCATAACATCTAAAGCCCTCCTGCTCTCTTATTTGGCCATATGAAAGGATCTACCCTACCTTAAAACATATGTATGTGCTTCATGTTTCATTTCCAAAAACGATCGAGTTTTTCAATCCCTATTAATTCTGAAAGTGATCAAGCAAGCTAAAAAATTCACTCAAAAACTCATAAAATAGCATTTCAGTCGGTAGTAGTTTACGATCAGTCGGGATAATGACCCCAACAGTACGGGTTACACTTGGTTCAATTAGTGGGATTTTTACCGTTGAAGGAGGGACACTATCAATTAATGTAATTTCCGGAATCAGCGTAACACCTAGTCCTGCTGAAACTAACCCTTTGATCGCATCAATATCCTGTCCTTCAAAAGCCACATTCGGCTCAAAGCCAAGCTGGGAACAGGCCTTTACAATAATTTCCCGTAAAATAAAGTCTTGAGGGAACAAAATAAATGGATCATCCCTTAATTGGCTTAATTTCAAATGAGGGCTATTGGCCAAACGATGGTTATAAGGCAGTAGGGCCACAATTTTTTCTGTGAAAAGCGTTTTTCCTATTATTTTCTTTTCTTTTTTCGGTACAGGTCCAATCAGTGCGAGATTAAATTCTCCCTTCACGACACCATCAATAAGATAGGAATAGGAGCCCTGATTTAATTGGAATTTCGCTTCCGGATAGTGTTTGCGAAAGGCGGAGATGGTAGCTGGCAAAGTGTGAGCAGCTAGGCTGCTGGGAAATCCAATACGGACGACCCCTTTTTCAGGATCTAAGTATTCTTCAATCTCCCGCTTAGCATTTTCAATTATCTTTACCGCCTGCATCATATGTTCTAGAAACCTCTCTCCAATAGGAGTCAACTTAACATTTCTTCCTTCACGGAAAAACAGTCTTACACCCAGTTCTTCCTCTAGGTTAAAAATCTGCCTACTAACCGCTGATTGTGCTACATGCAATTCATGAGCTGCCTCTGTCACATGTTCTCTTTTTGCGACTTCAATAAAATATTTAATCTGTCTCAATTCCATAATAACCACTACTCCGCCTCTATTTTTCTATTAATCTAATTTTAGCATTAATCTTATCTATTATTTATATTGCTGAGATTAATTAATCATTATAAAATGTATAAATCGTAATAAAAGGAATATTCAGATATTTATTTGAAGGATCATTTATTTTTTCAAAAGGGGTGAATATCATGCCAACCATTGAGCATGTGGAACAATCAGAAACAAAAACAGCTGGAGAATATATAAATGAGGTGTTTGAAACGGTTCAAAACCGCAACCCAAATGAATACGAATTCCACCAGGCGGTTAAGGAAATTTTTGATTCTCTCATTCCAGTAATTGAAAAACATCCAATATATAGAAAACAAGGAATTCTAGAGAGAATCGTAGAACCGGAAAGATTAATTACGTTTCGTGTTCCATGGGTTGATGATACCGGAAAAGTTCAAGTAAACCGAGGCTTCCGAGTTCAGTACAACAGCGCCATTGGCCCTTACAAAGGCGGCCTTCGCTTCCATCCATCTGTTAATGCTAGCATTATTAAATTCCTTGGATTTGAGCAAATCTTCAAAAACTCCTTAACAGGCCTGCCAATTGGTGGAGGAAAAGGCGGATCTGATTTTGACCCTAAAGGGAAATCCGACGGCGAAATTATGCGCTTCTGTCAAAGTTTTATGAGTGAGCTTTACCACCATATTGGCCCTGATACTGATGTTCCAGCTGGAGATATTGGGGTTGGAGCGCGTGAAATTAGCTATATGTTCGGGATGTATAAAAAACTGCGCGGTCATTTTGAAGCTGGTGTATTAACTGGTAAAGGGGTTAATTATGGCGGAAGCTTAGCACGTAAAGAGGCTACTGGATATGGAACAGTTTATTTTGTTCAGGAAATGCTAAAGGATCAAGGACTTAATATCACAGGAAGCACAGTTATAGTTTCCGGATCCGGCAATGTTTCCATTTATGCTATGGAAAAAGCCCAACAACTCGGAGCTAAAGTTGTTGCCTGCAGTGATTCCAATGGATATGTATATGATGAACTTGGTATTAACCTTGAAACCGTCAAACAAATTAAAGAGGTTGAACGAAAGCGGATCAGCGAATACGTCAAGTACCATCCACATGCCCAATATTTCGAAGGATGCTCTGGTATCTGGTCAATACCATGTGATATTGCGTTTCCATGTGCAACGCAAAATGAGATTAATGAAACGGCTGCAAAAATGTTAGTTGCAAATGGTGTTAAGGCTGTAGCAGAAGGAGCAAACATGCCATCTTCACATGAAGCCATTAATGTATTTTTAAGCAATGGTGTACTGTTTGGCCCTGGTAAAGCAGCTAATGCCGGAGGAGTAGCCGTATCTGCCTTAGAAATGGCACAGAACAGCCAGAGATTATCTTGGAGTTTTGAAGAAGTAGATGCGAAGCTTCATCAAATCATGGTGAACATTTACCAAAACTGTGTCAAAGCTGCTAATGAATATGGTTTCCCAGGTAATTTAGTTGTTGGTGCTAATATCGCTGGCTTCACAAAAGTGGCTGATGCCATGATTGCTCAGGGAGTTATTTAAAAAGATAAGGGGCTGTCTAAAAAGTCCAATTAAGAGAAAAATGAACCCAAATTAAAAACCCAAGAATGTTGATTTAACAGCATTCTTGGGTTTTGCTTTTATAAAGATTTCGGCTGAAATACCACTTTCCGGACAGCCCCTTTGTTTGCATGTTTTTCAATTCTTTTGGATACATTAACCATTGTTCAAGCAATAAGGAGGGATAACATGGATCATAATCTTCAAAGCGGTAACACCCATGAATTTGTGGAAAAATTACAGGAAAGACAGAAAAAAGATCAGAAAAACAGGGAAAATCAAGGTAGTGATACACCAAGTAAAAAACTACCGAATAAAACCCATTAAAACGATGCTTTTCCCCACCCGAATTTCATAATTAGTCATTCAGGTGGGGAAAAAGGCCGCCACTATTGATTCATTTTTGCTAAGAAGCCACCCAACAAATCATCAATGTCCAGTTCTTTCTCTTCAATTTGATTTTCAATGGAGGAGTCTATCTGTGTCAAATTCTCCAAAGTCAACTCTTCTAAATCGTCTTCCATTTCCATTCCGCCAGTAAAATCTTGTTGAATATCAGTTTCCATATCGGCAGAAACAACCTGTTGACTTGCCATTGCCTCTTCCTGAAGGTATAGAGCCTCATCAATATCTACCGCATTGCTATTTAATGAGGCCAGCAGTGCTGTTGACCTTACAGGGTCAGAAATTAAATGATATAGGATACTTCCTAATAGTGCTTCTGAATGCTCATGCTTTAGCCAATCACGCTGTGCTTTCGTTAATCCTTTCGGAAGGGGAATGGTGATTGTCTCTTTTTCCCGCGAAAAAGATTGACTGACCCCTTGCAGGACAAACTCAGCAATCTTACTAGAAAAGTTCCTACGTTCGGTTTCTTTTATTTTTTGTAGCTGTTTTAATAGATAATCTGGTGTATCAGAGGGAAGGCGAAAAGAAATGGCCTGTCCACGTTTAATCTCCTTAGTGGCTGTCTTTTTCATAGACTCACACCTTTAATTAGCTTTTAACTGGAGCTTTATCTTTAACAGCATTTTGTTTTTCTGTTTTACGGATAAAATCCTTAATAAGCTTGTAATAGGCGTTAGCCATCATCCAAATGCTTTCCTTTTCATCCTCAAAGAAATCAATATTATAGCCATCTAGACTGTTGTTTATATTTTTAATATATTCCTTTAAAATGATTGAACCGCCGCCAACAAAATAGCAGATTTCCGTTTGCGAATTTTTAGCCCAAACATTTCTTAGAAGTCTGTATTGTTTCTTTGCCAAATCAAGTAGGATGCGGTCAGTGATATCATGGACACTTGTCCGGCTTCCTTTCACCATAATATGGTTGCGGTCATTTTTCTTTGTAATAATTTCGACGACATCACGACGACTATCAAGCTCCACGCCGTGTTTTTTCCGGATTTCTTCTCGTATTTGCTCAAGTGATTCTGAAACCCCAAGATTAAACCCTTGAGCTTTGTCATCATCAACATTGCGGTTTTTAATGACCGCGATATCCGTAGATAATCCTCCAATATCTTGAATTAAGATACGCTTGTCAATAAGGTCTTTATTAATAATTTTTAAGCTATTATCCATCACCAAGTTGATAAAAGCAGCAAATCCTTCTGGATAAACCTTCACTTCGTCGAATTTAATATTGACCTTCATTCCCTGATATTTTGGTGTGACGAGAAACTCAACCTGATGAACGGAACCAAGCAATTTTGAGCGATATCCTGCATCTTTTCCTTCTTTTACTTCACGAAGCGGTAGACCGGTTCCAAGTATGTAGCTAGCATCAATAACATTCTTATTCCGTGGAAAATCACTATTCACTGCATCTAGTGCCAGGGTGGCAAACAGCATAATTAATGTTTGGTCTTCCTCCGATTTACTACTGCCGGGATCTAATTCAGTTGCATTAATGCTTTTCGTTGCCAAATTCCCTACACGGTAAATCACATTGTTTTCTTTTAAGGAAGGGGAGTGGACTCTAATATGGATTCCATCCAACGGATCTTTACTGTCCAAATCTTCGATGCCGATTACAGGCCGATCTTCTGTGTCTCTTGCAATAATGTTTGGAATATTTAATTCACGTTCTAATTCACCGAAAATGGCCTTAACAGAGTCATTGCCTACGTCTACAGCAGCAATTCTAGACTTCGTCATCAACATCATTCCTTTTCACTTAATAGATTGAAAACTTTCTTTACTATTAAGCGTATAGAAGATGCATTGATACTTCAATGTCACAAGCTAAAAAGAAATATAAGTGTAATAAAGTATACCAATTTGTAAACATTGGAAAATAAGTAAACATTTACGTAAACATTAATTACAAATATGTATACATCGCTCTATTAAAGAATGTGTACGTATTTGTATATGTGTAAACATCTTTGTAAACAAATTGTCTACAATTGGTATACATGTTTACAAAGATGTTTACATACGGGTAATGTAACAAATTTTACAAAAAAGGATTTTATTAAAGGTATCTATAAAAAAAGAAGGCACCCAAGAAGGGCACCTTCTATTTCATTTTCTAAGTGGTGTCAGACACCATCTACTTCATTACTTTCCAAAATTCATCAGCAATGACTTGATATCCGGATTTACTTAGATGAATATTGTCTGGATTTGGAATATATTTCTTAAAGTCACTAGCAATGACAGTATCAGTTGCTACAAATGTATCGCCATTTTCAATAGCTTGTTTTTTAATTTCATCGTTTAATGCCTTTATCAACGGTAATAACTGTTTCTGAAGTTCTTCAGGATAATATGGGAACGCATTGTAGTATCCCATTACATACACATTTACATTTGGATTTAGCTTATCAATTGTGCCAAGAATTGAATCAATGTTCTTAGAGACATCACCAATTGCCTGCATTACTTCAGTAGGATTTAAAGCTTCATCTGGATTATCTGGCAGTAATGGGAGTAAATCATTCGCACCGATATCAATTGTAATATGTGTCGCTTCAGCTATTAATTTTTGAATTTCCTTATTATTTTGCACATCCGCTTTTAATTGAATAGATGTATATCCAGGAACACCTAAATTTTTATATCCAATTGAGTCTTTGCCAAAATTATCAGCAATATAATCTGGATATCCTAAATCATCTTTATTTTCTGGAGTAATTCCTGCAGCTAATGAGTCACCTAACGCTACGTATTGGATCCTAGCTCCATCCTTACCTACTTTATAGCCGTCAACTATTGTATTAACAGCCAAAGCACCACTGTTCTGGAAGTAATACCATTTATTTTCGATATTCAACCATCCCGTTACCATTGCTCCACTATTGTCTAAGTAGTATTTCTGGCCTGATTCATTGAGCCAGCCAATTCTCATGGCTCCATTTTTATCAAGATAATACCACTTCTTCTTATCCAAGAGCCATCCGGTTTTCATGACACCATTATTATTATAGTAATACCATTTATTCTCGTATTTTAACCAGCCAGTTACCATTGCTCCATTATTGTCCAAGTAGTACTTCTTACCTGATTCATTCAGCCAGCCAATTTTCATAGCTCCACTTTTATCAAGATAATACCACTTCTTCTTATCTAAGAGCCATCCGGTTTTCATGGCGCCGTTATTTTTGAGGTAATACCATGTTCCTTTATCCTTTAACCAACCAGTTTTCATGGCACCGTTATTATTAAGGTAATACCAAGCTCCACCATTGTATAACCAGCCAGTCTTCATGGCACCGGATTGATCAAGGTAATACCAAGTACCCCGGTCTAATAACCATCCAGTCCTCATTGCCCCAGATTGTTGTAAATAATACCATTTGTTATTGACTAAGACCCATCCAGTCTTCATCACACCATTTTTATCTAAGTAATACCATTGGCCCCCATGTTTTAGCCATCCGGTTTTAGGCACACCTTTTTCATAATAATACCAATTGCCGTTAACTTTTACCCAACCATTTGATTCAACCAAATACCCTTTTTCCTTTGCTATCACATCAAAACTATTGCTGGAATAAGTAATAATGACTGGGGTATATAATTTTACCCGATCAAAAAGCCAACGGACTTCATCATTATGCATGCGTACACAGCCAGAGCTAACATACTTGCCGATAGAGCTTTCATTATTATTCCCATGTATGGCGTAGGTTGTACCATATGTCCCTCTAGCCTCTAATCCAAGCCAACGGTTTCCTAACGGATTACGCGGATCTCCCCCTGGAATACCACCCGTATAATACGGACGATTCACAATCTTATTAACAATCCTAAAGGTCCCTTCAGGTGTTAAATCCCTTGTACGTCCTGTTGCTACACTAAATGTGCGAACTAGCTTTCCAGAATCATAGAATGCAAGAGTGTTTGTCTTTTTATTAATAATAATTAATTGTGAACTCGCTGCATCTACTTTTGGTATATAACTCAAAAACATACACAGTAATAAAACAAAAATGACCGTAAATTTTCTCATATTTCCTCCCCCGGTTATATATTTCTATTAAAATACCATGAATAAATTAAATAGTTTGTCATAATTTGGTGAAGAATTTGTAATATGTATAATATTTTTATGGTTAAATATTACTATAAAATTTTAGAGACTAAAAGATTATTTGTCCAAAATTTTCCCGATTTTATTAAATAATGTTAAATCCAAGCCAAAAACCCCTTGGTCATAGACCAAGGGGTTAAAAAAATTATTGACCTAAAGTATTTTTGCTTCATGTTTCCTAGCAATCCCTACCAGGAAATAGACAATAGGAGTCGTACAAATAGCTGCTAAAAATTTAAAAATATATTGAGTAATGATTAAAGTGCCTAGTACTTCTAGCGGTATTGTTCCATAAAAAGCAATCACAATAAAAACGGTTGTATCAATTAATTGGCTTAGCATGGTGGAGGCATTATTTCGTAACCATAGTTTCTTTTGCCCATGTCTGCTTTTTAATAGATTAAAGACAAATACATCCAAGTGTTGACTGACAGTGTAAGAAATTAAGCTGGCAAGTACCACCCGAAAACTTCCATTTAAAATCGTCTCAAAAGACTCCTGATCTTTAAATACTGGAGCTTCAGGCAAATGGATCGTAATTGTTATAAAGACTAAAGCAAGGATTTGTGTCACTAATCCTGAATGAACCGTCCTTTGGGCATCTTTTTTTCCATAAACCTCCGTAATGACGTCAATAATAGGGTAGGTAAAAATATAGATAATCACCGCTGCGGGCAATATTACCCAAGTTCCAATATGGAAAAGCTTTACTGCCGTGATATTGGCCAAAATCAATAATCCTGTAAATATACCATTTAAATAAAATAGCATATCTTTAACTCTTTCCTATCGATTATCCACTTTTTCAGGATAAAGATCATGGTTCATTAAACGATATTGGGCCATCTCTTCGTACTTTGTACCCGGTTTACCATAGTTACACCATGGATCAATTGAAATCCCACCACGAGGGGTAAATTTGCCCCAAACCTCAATATATTTTGGATCAAGGAGCTTAATTAAATCATTCATGATAATATTGACACAATCCTCATGAAAATCCCCATGGTTTCTAAAACTGAACAGATATAATTTCAAAGATTTGCTTTCCACCAGTTTTTTATCAGGGATATAAGAAATATAAATAGTGGCAAAATCCGGCTGACGTGTCAGCGGGCAAAGGCTGGTGAATTCAGGACAGTTAAATTTCACGAAAAAATCCCGATTTGGATGAAGATTCTCAACTGCTTCCAGCACATCTGGGGAGTATTCAAATAAGTATTTTGTCCCTTGATTCCCAAGCAATGTTAAATCCTTTAATCCTTCTTCATAAGTTCTTCCAGACATAAAAAAACCTCCTGTAAAATGTGTAATCCACTTTCACAGGAGAGGTTCGTTTCCGCTTCTCATTCAAACTAAACGGACAAAAACATAAAAAGCCACATCCATTATGGACATGGCCAGTTGTCATGAATCCATAGTTTTTTATAGAGGGTATCAGCTATGAACCTCTCCCGTTTCAGTTACGGGTATTCTTTTTTTCCTAATTATACTATAGTGATCCCCTTTATCTGTGTCAATGTAAAAAAATGTTAACCACCAATAGACCTGCATATAATGGAACTAACGCATACCAAGATGAAATTTGGGGACATACTATCCTTTTTTTCGTGCAAATATCCATACCTCCTTATCTCCTGCTGCATATTGTATCGTATTACGGATTGGAACATGTTCGAAAGGAGAAGAAGTAAAATAATGACCATTTTAGTGACAGGGGCGGCTGGCTTTATTGGATTTCATCTTTCCAAACGATTGTTGACACTTGGCCATCATGTGATTGGCATTGATAATTTAAATGAATATTATGATCCTCGTTTAAAAATGGACAGGCTAGAACTATTGAAGGTTTATCCTCAATTTGAATTTTATAAAATGGATCTTACCGACAGAAAAGCATTAAACTCCATTTTTGAAAATAATTCTATAAGAATTGTCATTCATTTAGCTGCTCAGGCTGGCGTTCGCTATAGTCTCGAAAATCCTCATGCCTACGCCCAATCCAACCTAGTAGGGTTTATCAATATTATAGAAGCTTGCAGACATCATCCTGTTGACCACTTCATTTATGCTTCCTCAAGTTCTGTCTATGGGGCAACTAACCATATCCCTTTTTCGACAAAAGACCCCGTCAACCAACCAGTAAGTCTTTATGCAGCTACGAAAAAAGCAAATGAATTAATTGCTCATACCTACAGCCATTTATATCAAATTCCTACTACAGGCCTTCGATTTTTTACCGTTTATGGACCGTGGGGAAGACCCGACATGGCCTACTACTCTTTTACAAAAAATATATTTGAAGGAAAAATAATAAAGGTATTTAATTATGGTGACATGAGAAGAGATTTCACCTACATCGACGATATTGTCGAAGGAATTATCCGTTTATTAAATAAGCCACCTAAAACAAGGCCATGTGGGGATAAAGAAAATTCTGGAATCAGTTCAAGTAAAGCCCCCTATAAAATTTATAATATCGGCAACAACCGCCCAGAAAACTTATTGGCTTTTATTCAAGTATTAGAGAAACTGATTGGCAAAAAAGCAAAAATAGAATTATTGCCTATGCAGCCGGGGGATGTAAAAGAAACCTATGCGGATATTACTGATCTGCATAAAGATGTGGGATTCTATCCTTCCACCACATTAGAAACAGGTTTAGGCCATTTTGTCGAATGGTATAAAATGTATCACTTAAACGAGAAAAGCAAATCCCTTCATGATTGAAGGGATTTTTTTAAGGGTGTTAAAAAGAACATAAATCTTTTTCCACAGTTATTAAAGGAGAAGATATAAGTAGTGTAAACTACCTACAATTCTAAAATCCTATTATTTTATTTAAACATAACAATTGAATAAAAGCGTTTGCATTATTAAAAATCTTAGTTATAATACTTGTATACAAGTATACTCGAATTAAAGAAGGTGGATGAATGTCCGAATCAATAGATTTTCTTTATCCAACAAAATGGCTTTCTAAAGCCTCAACCGGAGAGCGTGTGGCCTGTGAGCTAAGAATGCGGATTATTTCTGGTATCATTGAAAGCGGTGCCATTCTATCAGAAAACAAATTGGCAGCAGATTTTTCCGTAAGCCGGTCTCCCGTTCGTGAAGCATTAAAAACACTGGCTTCTGAAAATCTCATTCGGTTAGAAAGAATGGGGGCCGTTGTTATAGGTTTAACCGAAAAAGAAATAAATGAAATTTATGATGTTCGGCTGCTCATCGAAACGTTTGTCTTTGAACGATTAGTAAAAATGGATGTTCAAGAATTAGTAAACGAACTTAGCAAAATATTAGAAATGATGAAAGTCGCAATCAAATATAAAGATGCGGATGAGTTTTCCTATCAAGATATCATGTTCCATGAAACGATTATTCGGTCGATTCATCATTCCTATGTCCTGATGATTTGGGATAATTTAAAGCCGGTAATGGAAAGTCTTATTCTCTTATCGATGCGTGCTCGTATCAAAGAAAAATATGATGATTTTACTAGAATTATAAATAACCATGATCTTTATATTGAGGCCATCAGAACAAAAGATAGAGCATTAATGATTGAATCATTGCACAAAAACTTTGATGATGTTCAAGAGAAAGTTGAAGACCTCTGGATGTCACAACAAATGTTAACTAAAGGAGTCGAGCAACAAGATGACTAGCTATATGTTAGGAGTAGATATTGGTACGACGAGTACGAAAGCGGTCCTATTTTCTGAGAAAGGAGAAGTCATTCAAACAGAAAATATTGGCTATCCGCTTTATACACCAGATATATCAACAGCTGAACAAAACCCAGATGAAATTTTTCAAACTGTATTAAAAGCCATTTCAAACATTATGAAACAGAATCCACAAAAACAACCGGAGTTTATTTCCTTCAGTAGTGCCATGCATAGTGTCATAGTAATGGATGAAAAGGATCAGCCACTAACTCCTTGTATTACTTGGGCAGATAACCGTAGTGAAGCATGGGCCCATAAAATTAAAAATGAATGGAATGGACATGAGGTCTATAAACGAACAGGAACACCCATCCATCCTATGTCGCCATTAAGTAAAATTACATGGATTGTCAATGAGCGACCTGAAATCGCTACCAAGGCAAAAAAATATATTGGAATCAAGGAATATATTTTTAAAAAATTCTTTGATCAATATGTGGTCGATTTTTCAATTGCTTCCGCGATGGGTTTGATGAATCTCAAAAACTTGGATTGGGATGAAGAGGCATTAAAAATAGCCGGGATTACTAGAGATCAATTGCCTGATCTTGTACCAACTACAAAGGTATTTACAAATTGCAATCCTGATCTAGCAAAACAGATCGGAATCGAACCAGACACACCATTTGTCATTGGCGCAAGTGATGGCGTACTTTCCAATTTGGGTGTAAATGCCATTAGAAAGGGCGAGGTTGCGGTTACCATTGGGACAAGTGGAGCCATACGGACCATCATAAATGAGCCAAAAACAGATGAAAAGGGAAGAATCTTTTGTTATGCCTTAACGGAAAAACATTGGGTTATTGGTGGACCAGTTAATAATGGTGGAATCGTTCTACGATGGATTCGCGATGAATTTGCCTCATCTGAAATGGAAACAGCCAAAAGACTTGGAATAGATCCATATGAAGTCTTAACCAAAATTGCTGAACGTGTAAAACCAGGTGCAGACGGATTATTATTCCATCCCTATCTCGCTGGTGAACGCGCACCATTATGGAATCCTGACGTGCGAGGCTCCTTTTTCGGCTTAACCCTTTCACATAAAAAAGAACATATGATTCGGGCTGCATTAGAAGGGGTTATCTATAATTTATACACTGTATTTCTCGCATTAACCGAGTGCATGGATGGTCCTGTCACCCGAATTCAGGCAACAGGAGGCTTCGCTAGATCAGAGGTTTGGCGGCAAATGATGTCCGACATCTTTGAATCAGAAGTGGTCGTTCCAGAAAGCTATGAAAGCTCATGTCTGGGCGCCTGTATTTTAGGCCTTTATGCCTTAGGCAAAATTGAATCGTTTGAAGTCGTGTCTGACATGATTGGTAGCACCTATAAACATACACCAAATGAAAATGCAGCAAAAGAATACAGACAATTACTGCCAATATTTATTCATCTTTCAAGAGTGTTAGAAGAGGAGTATAAAAGGATTGCGGATTATCAAAGAAGCTTACTTAAATACAACTAATAAGAACAGGAGGAGCAATCGATGCCTTTATTTATTGTCGCAATTGGAATTATAGCTTTGCTCATTCTTATCATGGGTTTCAAATTAAACACTTTTATTTCATTAATCATTGTATCATTCGGGGTAGCATTGGCACTCGGAATGCCTCTTGAAGAAATTGTTAAAACCATTGAAGCAGGATTAGGTGGAACACTTGGCCACCTCGCATTAATATTTGGGCTTGGAGCCATGCTTGGTAAATTAATTGCCGACGCGGGAGGCGCACAACGGATTGCCATGACCCTCGTGAACAAGTTCGGTGAAAAAAACATTCAATGGGCCGTTGTTGTTGCTTCATTCATTATCGGGGTCGCCTTATTCTTTGAAGTAGGACTAGTATTATTAATTCCAATTGTCTTTGCTATTTCAAGAGAATTAAAGGTTTCCATCCTCTATCTTGGTATTCCGATGACAGCTGCCTTATCTGTCACACATGGTTTCCTTCCACCACACCCGGGACCAACGGTTATTGCGGGCGAATATGGTGCAAACATTGGGGAAGTTTTACTGTATGGTTTTATTATCGCCATTCCTACGGTATTATTAGCCGGACCTATCTTTACAAAATTAGCTAAAAAACTAGTACCAGATTCCTTCCATAAAACAGGAAACATTGCCTCTTTAGGCGAACAAAAGGTATTCAAACTTGAAGACACACCTAGTTTTGGGATCAGTGTATTTACTGCCATCCTTCCAGTTATTTTAATGTCGATTGCAACCATTATTACACTGATTCAAAAAACGATGGGGTTTGATGATAATGGTTTTCTGGCAGCTATCCGTTTTATTGGTGATGCTGGTACTTCCATGTTGATCTCTTTACTTGTTGCTATCTATACGATGGGATTGGCAAGAAAAATTCCAATGAAGGATATTATGGATTCCTGTACCACTGCCATCTTACATATTGGGATGATGCTTTTAATCATTGGGGGCGGCGGTGCCTTCAAACAAGTATTAATTAACGGCGGTGTCGGTGACTATGTTGCTGAGTTATTCAAAGATACAAATATGTCACCAATCCTGCTTGCGTGGTTAATTGCCGCCATTTTACGTATATCTTTAGGATCTGCCACCGTTGCAGCCTTGACCACTGCTGGTCTGGTAATCCCAATGTTAGGACAAACGGACGTGAATCTTGCATTAGTTGTACTTGCAACAGGGGCAGGAAGCTTAATTGCCTCCCATGTCAATGATGCCGGTTTCTGGATGTTTAAAGAGTATTTCGGCCTAAACATGAAAGAAACTTTTGCTACATGGACACTATTAGAAACGATTATCTCCGTTGCCGGTCTAGTCTTTATCCTTTTACTAAGCTTATTTGTTTAAAAAGTATAACGTTCAACAGTTCAAAAGCCCAAATGAAGAGTATAAATCTCCTCATTTGGGCTTTCTGTATTCTACAGTTAAAAAAATTAAATCCCACATAGTTCTTACTATTATATCTAGTAAATTAGTAGTAATATGTAAGAGGAAACCTTATGTTCCAAACAATTTTCTTATATTGGAAGGAAAAAGCATAAAGGTATTCAGGGGGTTATTACATGGCAAATACCTTACAAGAATCAAAGGAAAAAATAAAGAAACAACGAGTTAAGTCCCTTAAATGGTATAAAAACTGGAAGTGGATGGGACTCATTTCCCTTGTACTTCTATTTGCTGCAATTAGTTATTACCAGGGCACACATTTTAATGCAAATACTAAGATTAATGGTATAAATGTTGGTGGACTAACGGCTGAACAAGCATTACAAAAATTGCAAAAATCAGTATTAAAAAATGTCGTTTTCATTGGCGAACAAAAAATACTAGATGGAAAAGACACAAAAATGAATATCACCGACAAGGATCTACCAGCAGTAAAAAAAATATTACAAAAGCAACGGACTTTCTTTCCTTCAACAAAAGCAAAAAACTATTCGTTAATGTCAAGCGAAACAGATTACTATCGCAGTCAGACGCTAAAAAAAGAGTTGGAAGAAAAGCTTGTTGCCATAAATAAAACTTTAAAAGCACCACAAGATGCACAAGCTCATTGGCAACAAGGGAAAATTGTCGTAACGAAAAGTAGTAATGGGAAGCAATATGACATTGCTCGTCTATTAAAAGACTATGATAAGCAAAAATATACAAGTGAAATTCATCTGAATCCTGTTTACATTCAACCAGTTAAAGAAGATAGTGAGATTGTCAAAAATCAAAAGAAAAAGCTGAAAGAACTACTTGGGCGTACCTTGGAATATAAAGTACAGGATAAAGTTTATACATTTAAGGCAAACAAATTTATCAAGAGTGCTACGGTTTCCAAAGATATGAAGATCATAATCAAAGAAAGTAATATAAAAAATAAAATTGAAGAAATCAATGATGTACAATCCACTCTAGATAAAAATTTCACCTTTAAAACTCATTCAGGAAAAGTCATATCTGTAAAGGGACAAGGATACGGCTGGGCACTCGATGTAGAAAAAGAGACTGCATTGATTCATGAAGCCTTTGAAAAAGGGAAAAAGTCACTTTCTGCAACGAATATTGTTGGCCACGGTTGGAAAGGTGAAGGTTATGGATATGAAACATTAACAAACAATGGTATTGGTGATACATATGCGGAAGTATCCATTTCCGAACAACGGATTTGGCTCTATAAAAACGGGAAAATGGTCCTCACAACGAATGTGGTGACGGGTCGGCATGACACAGGGGAGGATACATCAAAAGGTGTGTGGTATATCCTTTATAAACGGTCTCCATACGTCCTTAAAGGGAGCAGAGCGGGCAGTTCGGCATATGAGATCGAAGTCAATTACTGGGCTCCGTTTACTAACAGTGGACAAGGATTCCACGACGCCAGCTGGCGGACAAACTGGTCAAGTAATGCCTATCTGACAGCTGGATCGGGCGGCTGTGTGAACGTCCAGCCTAATATTATGAAACAAGTATATGACAATTTAAGTGTTTACCAACCAGTAATTGTTTATTAATAAGGAACAAGGAAAGAAGCAGCGACCTGCTTCTTTTTTATAAGATTTTCACCTACGAGAATGGTCTAGCTCAAACATCGCACGACCGAAAGCGATAGCTTTTGGGAGGAGGCCATACGCCGCTGACCAGGGTGCTTCCGCTTTTCTAATAAACTTGACCTAAGTCAAGGAACTCAATTTCTCTTTTCCCTAAAATGACTGTAGAAAACAGATTTCTGTTTTGCCAGTTATAAAATTCACTTATATAAAGGAGACTGTATGCCATGAAAAAGCTTGGATTCCTTTTATTATCAGGTGCTTTAACATTTGGTTTAGCAGCGTGTGGGGGAACAGAGGAAGCAGCAAATACAAAAAAATCCAGTGAAAAAACAGTGGAAACTGCTTCTACCTCAGGAGTAGAGGAGTTTACAATTACAGCAAAGAATTGGGAGTTTTCTTCAGATAAAGAGTTGACAATAAAAAAAGGTTCAAAGGTTAAATTAAACTTAATTAACGAAGAAGGTATTCATACCATAAGTAATGAAGAATTAGGGATTGATCTGAAAGCAGATGCACCTGTTGAATTTACTGCTGAAAAAACAGGGGAATACGAATTAATTTGTTCGACTGTTTGTGGGGCTGAAGATGATCATAAGGCAATGAAACTTACACTAAAAATTGTAGAATAAAAGAATTTATCCTATTGCAAGAACTCTTTTAGTAAATTGTTATTTGTGAAAATCTAAGACAATCAGCTGGACATATTTTTGAAATATCTTGTCCAGCTGATTAATTTTTTATAAAAGATAAATCTTATCCATCAAAAATATTAACTATAGACTAGTTCTTTTTCAACTAATCCAAGCGTCTGGGCTGTTGAGTTATGAATTTCTTCAAAAAGCTTCTGGTTTTCTGATAATGAAATACCATAAGAAGGGATCATTTCTTTTATTTTTGACTCCCACTCTATCATATGTTGTGGGAAGCATTTTTCTAATACCTCTAACATTACGTGTACAGCAGTAGAGGCACCTGGAGAAGCGCCAAGCAATGCGGCAATCGAGCCATCAGCGGCACTCACCACTTCCGTACCAAATTGTAGTGTTCCTTTACCACCACTCTCGGTATCTTTAATTACTTGTACCCGTTGTCCTGCTACCACAATATCCCAATCCTCTGCTTTTGCTGTCGGAATAAATTCACGTAATTCTTCCATGCGTTTTTCATCCGATAGCATAACCTGTTGAATCAAGTATTTGGTCAGGGCTAATTCTTTTACACCTGCAGCCAACATGGTTAATACATTATTTGGCTTGACAGAAGCTAACAAATCCCAATTTGATCCATTTTTTAAGAATTTTGGTGAAAAGCCAGCAAAAGGTCCAAACAACAATGTTTTTCTGTTATCAATATATCTTGTATCAAGATGTGGCACTGACATCGGAGGGGCACCAACCTTTGCTTTACCGTATACTTTTGCATGATGCTGTTCTGCCACTTTCGGATTGTTGCATACCATAAATAAACCGCTAACCGGGAATCCACCAATATGTTTAGACTCAGGTATGCCAGTTTTTTGGAGTAAAGGAAGACTTCCGCCACCCCCGCCAATAAATACAAATTTAGCTGCGTGGCGTTCAATGGCACCGCTTTCGATATTCCATACTTTCAATTCCCATAAGCCATCTTCAGTGCGTTTAATATCCTCTACTTGATGTTTAAATCGAATATCAACATTTTTACTCTTTAAGTGGTCAAACAACATGCGTGTTAATGCGCCGAAGTTAACATCCGTTCCTGAGTCCATTTTTGTTGCTGCTATCGGTTCATTCAGTTTACGACCTTCCATGATTAAAGGAACCCATTCTGTCAGTTTTTCATGGTCGTCGGTAAATTCCATTTCTTGAAACTGTGGATGTTTTGATAGCGCTTCAAATCTTTTTTTCAAAAATCTTACATTTTCTTCTCCTTGTACAAGACTCATATGTGGAATAGGCCTAATGAAGTCTTGGGGATTACGTATCACCTTACTATTTACAAGATAAGCCCAAAACTGTCTTGAAAGCTGAAATTGTTCATTAATTTTTATCGCTTTCGTAATATCTATAGATCCGTCCGCTTTTTCGGATGTATAGTTAAGCTCGCACAATGCAGCATGGCCCGTCCCTGCATTATTCCACTCATTCGAGCTTTCTTCTCCTGCATTTTCTAGTTTCTCGAATACTGTAATTTCCCATTCCGGTGCTAACTCTTTCAGTAAAGATCCTAAAGTTGCGCTCATGATTCCGGCACCAATTAAGATAACATCCGTCTTTGTCCGTATGCTGCTCATGATAACCATCCTTATCCCTATATTTGCAAAAAAGAGTAGGCGCCCTTGCTTAGGTATTACCTATAGCCAGGCGGTATTCAGGAACACTTTCTGTTTCAATTATAATAATACCATAATCTATTATATTTTTTTATAGTTTTAAATTTCTTCTATAATCTGACAATTATAAACTACTAAATTATTTTTTATTTAGCACTTTTTTTGACTATAAAAACAGTTATTAGTCATCCTAACGCTTAGTATTTGAGGATTCCTTTGTTAGGAAAAAAAGGAGACTGTTTTAAAAAACAGTCTCCTTCACTTATCACACTATTATTGATTCGGGTTCTGATTTTGATTTTGGTTTTGATGTTGGTTTTGATGTTGGTTTTCGTTTTGGTTTTGATTTACATTTCCTTTCCCTGGTTTTGTTTCTCCAGCATTCCCATTATTATTGTTGTTGTTAGGATTCTCTATTCCATCTACTGTAACAGCAGTTGAAGTTGGTTCACTCGTTCCTGCATTATTGGATGCCACGACCGTAATGACATATTTTTGCCCTGGTTGCGGATTACTTAACGTTGCATTTGTATCTGTCGTCGTCGTTAAGGTTTGAGTATTTCCATTTATCGTATAAGTGACGATATAGCTTACATTTTGTGCATTGGCATTAGGATGTTTCCAACTGATAAAAATTTGATTCGAATTTTTATCATATTTAGCATGCAACCCAACAGGACTTTTTAATTTTTCATCCGGCCCTTGAACGGTTATGGAAGCAGATGCTGCATCACTTTTAACGCCTTCCCTAATAGCAGCTACATTGAATATATAGGTTTTTCCTTTCTCTGGGTTTTGCAGTACTGCTTTTCTATCACCCGTTGATGACAGGCTCATTGTTTTTCCATCCACAGTATAAGAAATTTCAAAGGTTGTTTCATTTTCAGAATTGTAATTCCAAGTTAATAGTATGCTGTTCGAAGCTTCATCATAAACTGCTTGCAAACCAGTTGGTTTATCAGGTTTTGGTGGCTTCGGTTTTTCTCCACCTTTTACATAATATTCATTTCCAGATTTGGCAACACTGTTAGGTTGTTTAAACGTTTCCTTGCTAGTACTTATCCTAGACATAATGGCCTTAAATACCAACTTAGAAAAGTCTGCACTTTGTTTTCCTAAATAATCATCTGACGATTTTGTTGTGGTGTACCCTGTCCAAACCGCACCGGTGTATTGCGGCGTATAACCAACAAACCAGGCATCACGTGTTGCATTATTCGGCAAACCATATTTCGCAATAGCCGATTTATCGAAGCTGGTAGTTCCCGTTTTACCAGCTAAATCAATACCAGAAATATTAGCCAATTTCCCTGTACCAGAATCAACAACCGTACGCAACATATCTGTTATGAGGAAAGCTGTATAATCCTCCATTACTTTCTTTTTACTTGAAGCCAAATCCTTTTCAGTTCCATCAGGATAAATAACTTTTGTAACCGTATATGGCTCTATATAATAACCACCATTTCCAAATGCGGCATATGCACCCGCCATAATTAGTGGAGAGGCTGCATCTATTGCACCAATGGCATTTGATTCATTTGCTTTTTGTTCATCTGTAATTGGGAATCCAAGATTATTGGCAAAATTTGTCGCATAATCGGCTCCTACTTCTTGATAGGCTTTTAAAGCCGGTATATTGCGAGACCATGCCAAATGATCCCTTATGGTTCTATTTCCAACATAAGAACGGCTAGCATTACGAATTGGAGTTCCATTTGAATACTGGTACGGTTCATCTTTTAAGATATGTCCTGTCGACCACTTAAATTTTTCAATGGCTGGGCCATAATCAAGAATAGGTTTTATTGTCGAACCAGGATGACGTTTAATCTTGGTGGCATAATTATAACCACCAGTTTGATAATGTCTTCCACCACCAATTGCTTTGATAGCGCCTGTCTGAGTATCCAAAATGACAACTGCTGACTGCAGTCTCTCATTATCCGGATAATTAATATACTCATTAGTGGATAGGGCTTTCTCCGTTATTTGCTGGATTTCCGGATCGATTGTTGTATAGATTTTTAATCCGTCTTCAAATATGTTTGAACCTGTTTTGTTTTGAACTTCCTCAATGACTGTGTCAACAAATGCTTGATATTTATTTCCTTGTTTTTGTTGAATATTTAACGTATCTTCAATCGGTGTACTTTGTGCTTTTTCCATTACCTCTTTGGAAATATAGCCGTGTCGGTTCATATATTGGAGAACCATATTTCTTCGTTTTTCTGCCCTTTCAAGATTACTTTCCACAGTCGGAATATAGTTATTCGGACTTTGCGGAATTCCTGCTAGGAGGGCAGCCTGTTCAAGTGTCAATTTATCTAGCTCATCCGCCTTTAAACCGAAGAATCGTTCGGCGGCTTTTGCTACACCATAAACGTCACTTCCATACAAATTCTTATTAAAATACATTTCCAGAATTTGATCTTTTGAAAAACGTCGTTCTAATTGAATGGACAAATACCATTCTTGCACTTTTCGAGTTAGCGTCTTTTCTGGCGATAGGAAGGAATTTTTCACAATTTGCTGTGTGATCGTACTTCCACCTTGAGAAGTGCCAGCTGTGATATTCGTGAAAACGGCAACAAGTGTCCGTTTCACATCAATTCCGTGATGTTCGTAAAAACGAGCATCTTCTGTAGCCAACACTGCATTTTTGAGAACATCCGGTATTTGATCAATGGTAATATCATCACGCTTTTCTTTACCCACTTCGGCAATTAAAGTTTTCTCATCGGCTGCATATATTTCCGATGATAATGGGTCTTTTAATAACGTTTCATCAAACTTTGGTGCATCTTTAATAATCCATGCAAATGCACCAATCCCAGCTAAAATCATAACAAGGCCTAGAGTCAAACAAATAAAGAAGATTTTTTTCCATACGCTCTTTCCCTGCTTCTTGCCCTTTTGACCCTTTGAAGCATTTTTCTGCTGTTCTTGTATTCTTCTTCGCTCTATACGAGAGCGATATTCTTCTGACATGTATCTCATCCTCCCTTTTAAAAACGGATTCCAAATAAACCCATTTAATTTCTATGAATTCATGACGAATAAATTATACTTGATTTTATAAAAAAAAATAACGCAATGCTCAATGATTAAACATCTGTTCCATGGAAAAGGATACACTCTTTTTTTTGTAGTGAAAAGAATTTAGCATTAAAAAATGGCGTGTATTCTGGTTTAGCTTCTCACGCCTTTTTCATTATTTTGGTCTTATTTATACTTTTTCATTTGTCTTTCACGTTTTGAAGTACCTTCTATCCTACTTCTAAAGACTTATTCAACAATAGTTTGCTAAATTAAAGTCTAGTACATTTCATCAATCCATAACGGCCTGTACACGTTCTTGTAAGATCAACCTTATCAGTTAATATAAAAAATGCCATCTGTCCTAGTAAGCTCCCAATTGCTAGGAAATAACATAGAAAAACACATGGGCAGACCTGTTATTTCAATAAAAACGAAACAAAAGACCTGCCCTTATGGTTATTATTGTAAATTACTAAGTCTATCCCTTAGTTTTACCTTTAATCCTAACAAGATGACCTCTAGTCCAAACTCAAATTCTTCTAGAATATTTAATAAAATTTGTTCCTTATCTGTCCAATGCTTTTTTATAAATGTATTCATTTATAGAATAATGAAGGAAAAGATTTGTTAATCAAATTAAACATTCAAAATTTAAGATAGTAATACAATAACTTGGTAGATATAATTATCCAGACAATAAGGAAAATAAGCACACTATTACTTAGTTTTATAATTGTGTAACAAGAATAAAAGTTACACCAAACTTGTCCATTACAGTACCAAATGCAGGGCTAAATGGAACTTCTTACCTTACCCTCTTGCTGCAAGATTTCAAAGATTTTCTTTGTTCTTCTCACGTCATTTATTGAAATATTTATGGTTACAACTGCATTTTTATTATGTTGTATATTATGTACTTGCTCTGTATTACCGTCTGGAACAGATATATTTGGAGCATCAAATAACATGAGTTTACTTTCTCCAATTTGTAGCATCGCGTTTGCTACACGTTCCTTTAATGCCTCTGGGCAAGGTACTGACATCTCTCCGTAAGTTTGAATATTTAGGATTTTGGCATCCAAGACCTTTTCATAAAAATGAACAGCCTCTTTTGCGTTCCATTCATTACAATACAGGGGGTAAGTCTAAAAGTCATGAATAATCAACTCCTAAGAATAAATTTAAAAATAATCGATAACGAATTCAAATTTAATTGATCATCAATTTTAATATAGTTCCCCTCACCCACAATATTTATCATTTTTTTAAAATTTCCTTATTGAGAAGCTGCCTTGAAACCCACCTTCGTATCTTTAGTTAAAATCAATGATTACAAATTATGAATAAGTAGAAACAATTTTTTTAAAATCTGAATATACTGGAATGATTTTAGATTGTGGGGGAGGAACCATGAAAAGAACTTGGTTCAAAGGTTCTTGTATTAGTGAACAGGAAGTTCGTTTAAGTAATGCTATGCGTTTAACCTGGGAACAACACGTGTATTGGACAAGAATGACAATCAATAGCATAGCCTTTAATTTACCTGATTTCGACGCTGTTACCGCACGACTTCTCCGAAACGCTACAGATATGGGGAATTTACTAGCACCTTTCTATGGAAATAGAATTGCTGAAAGGTTCAGCAACTTAATCAGGAATCATCTGGTTATTGCTGCTGAATTAGTCCAAGCTGCAAAAGCAGGCAATCAAAATGCTGTAGCAGATGCAGAAAAACGTTGGTACGCAAATGGAGCAGAAATTTCCAAATTCCTAAGTACAATAAATCCTTTTATATCAGAAATAAAATTCAGAGAAATGTTTTTCGAACACCTGGAACTTACTATACAAGAGGTATTATTCATTCTCCAAAGTAATTTTAACGCTAGTATCAACGTATTTGATAAAATTGAAGCGAACGCCTTAGAAATGGCAGACACTCTCACGATTGCCATTGTGAAACAATTCCCTAGAAGGTTTTAAATTTAAAAATATGAAGTCAGTGCCTGCTCCCAATGATGTAATTCTATAACGCATTGAGAACAGACACTGTTTTTTTAAACCTTTCACGGTTGTAACTGATTACTGTTTTCTAAAAACTTCTTTATTGTTCACGGAGAGTATTGTAAAAACTGCACCTATAAATGTTAAGGTTCCTGCAGCATTTTTATATAAATATAAAAATTATTATCTACTAACTTTTTTAAGCAAAATTGCGAACATCGTTATTCCGTCCAAATTTATAAATGGAAAATAAGAAAAATACTGCTGTAAATTCTGGTAGAATCATTAAATTAATGTAAATGCTACCAAAAGAATGTCCAAGCTGTAATTGGCTTATTGTATTAAGCACCCAGTGTTGCGGCATAAATTGAGCAATTCGTTGAACAACTTTAGGCATAAGGTCAAAGGGCCAAAAACACCCTGCCAACAGACACGACGGGATTAAAATCAAGGTATGCAGTGCACCAGCAGCCCTAGAGCTGGATGCGAAGGACACGATGATTAGCCTATAGCTTTTTTAAGCTTGATACCATAAATTTTAAATTATCTTTTAATTTCCCATTAAACTCACTTCTACCTTCAAAACCATCCAGAATTCCTCTTAAACTCCATTTCTATAAGAACTTTTCCCATCCCTATTTATGAAATGACATTTAGTGTTCAATGAATCATGATCAATTTTTCAGATGTCCATATAAGATGATTCCTTACATTTGTACATTTAATAAGGGAAAATTATGCTTTAATATAGGAAAGACTATTCTTATCGATAAGACTGCTAATTTTAGCCTAGTATAAGAGGTGATTTGATGATAGATCTTGAATGGTATAGGAGTTTCATTTATATATATAAGTACAATTCAGTATCCGAAGCGGCCAAAGCCCGAATTATGACACAACCTGCATTGAGTCAACACTTAGCCTCATTAGAATCAGAAGTTGGCGAACCTTTATTTACTAGAACTTCTAGAAAAATGGTGCCCACGGAAAGAGGAAAGGAGTTATATTCACAAGTAGCCCCGCTTATTGAGTCATTAGAAGTGACTAGTTTAAGTTTTCACTCTACCTCTTCTCCTGCTCTATCCATTATAAGAATCGGCTCTGCAATTGAATACTATTATGAAAATATCCTTTCAAAACTTAACAAATTTAATACATGTACTGTTTCACATTTTGGAACTGCCGACCAATTACTTGAACTATTAAAGGAAGATAAAGTAGATATCATTATTACTTCACAAAAGTATCAATCACCCGAAATTGAATACTTGTTTTTATGTGAAGAGGAGTTCGTAATTGTTGCACCTTATCACTTACAAATACCAGAGAATATAGATTTAAAGTCTAAGGAAGAATGGCTTTTATCTCAAAAATGGATTAGTTACGGATTAGATTTACCAATTATTAGAAGGCTATGGAGAGAACACTTTAAAAAACGGCCAATTATTAAACCAGTTCATATTATTCCTAATTTACACCTTATTTTAAAAGCTATAGAAAGTGGAATGGGAATCAGTCTAATTCCGACTTTTATTCTAGTAAATTCAATGCAAGAAGCAAAATCAAAAGTATTATTTAAGGAGTTAAAAGTAAGCAACAAATTATATATTGCATATAAAACAAAAAATAAACATTTGCCAGAAATCAATAAAATAGTAGATACACTTTCAATGAAAAAATAACTAATTATTCAATATATAGTCATTCAGTATATACTGGATGACTTCTTTTATTTTCTTAACATGCATTCATTTATCAAAATGATGCAAAGTGTAACCTTCCCGTTTGATATAAATATATTTATATATAACCCATAAAAATATAATTTGTTTTATAGTTAATCTGGACTTAAAATAACCAATGTAACAAAAATCATTTTCATGGAGGTAAAACCTTATGACAAAAAAGATTTTAATGGTTGTTACTAATCATAAAGAACTTAGTAATGGTAAACAAACAGGTGTTTGGTTATCAGAATTTGCAGAGGCGTATATAGAATTTTCGAAAGAAGGGTACCAAATTACAGTTGCAAGTCCCCAAGGAGGAAAAAGTACAGTTGATCCAGCTAGTGCAAATGAAAATACTCCTCAAGAGATTTTAGATACTGAAAAGTATTTACAGAACACTATCAAGTTAGATGCACTATCTTCTCAAGAATTTGATGCAATTTTTCTACCAGGGGGGCATGGTACAATGTTTGACCTTCCTAATAATAAAAAACTTCAGGAATTATTACGGGACTTTTTTGAGGAAGGTAAGATTGTTGCTGCTGTTTGCCATGGTCCTGCTGGTTTAGTAGGAGCTACATTATCTAACGGTCGACCTCTTGTTGCCGGTAAACGCGTTAATGCTTTTACAGATAGAGAAGAGGCTGATACGGGACTTAGGGATCAACTTCCATTCCTTTTGGAAAGCAAAATTCGCGAATTAGGGGCTATTTTTGTGGCTGCTCCAAACTGGTCTACTCACTTCGAAGTGGATGGCAATTTAATTACAGGGCAAAACCCTCAATCTACATTGGCTGTTACAAAAGCAGTAATAGAAAAATTAGGTTAACTTTTGGGAGACTGATAATAACCATAATCAGTCTCCTACTTACATGTTAGATTTTTATTAGATAAGGAATGTCTCAAATTAAAGATATGAATGGAGGGATTATGCTTGAAAAATATTCTATTTTATATAATCGCATTATTAGCCGGTGTCACATTAAGTATAGAAGGAACGATATATGCGGAATTGGGGGAATCCATTGGAAAATTAGAAAGCAGTTTATATAACTTTGCGGTCGGATCGATTATTCTAGGAATTGCTCTTCTTTTTTTGGGGAAAGGTTCTCTGTCTTATACGTTTAAAGCACCAAAGTGGCAATTATCAGGGGGACTGCTAGGCGTTATTTATCTAACTATTCTCGTTATTGGTATTCCAATTGTAGGAGTTGGATTAGCAATGAGTAGTGTTGTAGTTGGACAAATGGTGATGAGTATGATTATTGAACATAAAGGCTGGTTAGGTAGTCCAAAAATTAAAGTGAAAAAGGAAAAAATCATTGCTGTTGCATTAATGATTGTTTCCTTAGTTTTAATCTATTAAGGAGGGATTATTATGTCAATTATTATATTACTTTCTTCCCTCATTGGTGGGATTGTGTTAAGTGCTCAATCTTCTATTAACGGTTCATTCAGTAGCAAAGCCGGTACGTTAGAAAGTGCATTTTTAACTTTTATTACAGGAGCAATGATACTTTTTATCGTCGTTTTATTTTTTGGAAGTGGTAACCTATTAACTATTTTTGAGGCACCAAAGTGGCAATTAAGTGCGGTTTGGTTTGGAGTAGGATACTTATTTCTAACCATACTTGCAGTACCTAAAATCGGAGTCATTGCAACGAATCTCTCAGCCATTATTGGCCAACTTTCTATGGGATTGTTGACTGACCACTTTGGCTGGTTTGGTAGCATTCAAATTTCATTGGACTACCATCGAATAATTGCAATTGTATTAATGTTTATATCCCTACGTTTGATTTATAACGCTAATAAGAAAGATCGTAATGAAAAAGGGTATTTATCTAAATAACCTAAATAAGTATATAACAAAAAAGACAGGACAGTACCTGTCTTATCTGTTTCGATCATAATATTTAATAGTTTGTGTGAAATACTGTTGGATTCTGATTCACCACACCTATATCATCGACAATTTTTTTATTATTGAATGCTTAATTATAAAAAAGTCATTCCTATAACAACAGATACTAAAGAAAGTAAATAAGCCCAGTCTCTTGATGCAATTTTAGTGGTTCGGTAATAGGTTCTATCCTTATTCCCATTAAAACCACGTGCTTCCATCGCAATTGCTATTCTTTCAGATTTCCTGATTCCATGTGTAAATAACGGCAACGCATACCTTTTAAAAGCTTTCCACCCATTTTTTTCCTTGTATCCTCTAACTTTATGAGCAGTCTTCATTTGGTTAAGTTCAGATTGGAATAAGGGGATAAAGCGCAGCCCGGCTAATAGTCCATATGCCCATTTAGGTGAAAGTTTACATTGATGGATTAAACTCATAATGAACAATGTTAAGTCGGTTGTAGAAGTAAATAATAATCCATATGTAACAAACGCTAACATCCGTAAAGCAATCGTCAGGCCGTGATTCAAGCTTTCTTTCGTAATATGGAACCATGCCCATTGCCAAATAGTTTCCTGGCCTTCCCCAAAAGCAGCCATCATCCAAAAAATTAGAACAAAAAATCCAAAATAAGGTAATAACCTTTTTAAAAAATACGTGATTCTCCATCCGCCTAAAAAAATGCCAATAAGTACAGCTAAAATCCATATGAAGAAAGTCACTTTCGTATTCGTAATACTCATTAAAAGAAACATAACGAATAAATGGGCAAACAACTTACAGGAGGGATTTAGAGTAGCTAAGAATGAAGTATTTGCTTTCATACTAATACTCGCTCCCTTCGTGCATGCATTAGCTGATAATGAAGGGGTGGTATGATCTTAGTTTCCCGTAAAATAGCCTCGTCAGAAAATAAACCATATGGCGTTCCCTGATAAACTACTTTTCCTTTATTTAAAAGCAAGACTTGATCTGAATAATTATCTACCAAATCCATATCGTGAGTGACCATCATGATCGTTGTTCCGTGTTCCTGTCTTTCTTTTAGTTTTTTAATTAATTCACTTGCTGTTTTTTCATCTTGACCAAATGTTGGTTCATCAAGCATTAATAACACTTGATCAAACAATAACATGGTTGCCACACTCAACCGCCGTTTTTGTCCCAAACTAAGAGTTAAAGGATGTTCGTTCTGATAGGCTTCCAAACCAAACTCCTGTAACAGTTTTTTTGTTTTGGCATGAATGGACTCTTTCGGCCAATTTCTCTGCCGTCCGCCAAAAGCAATTTCCTCAAATACTGTGTCTGCTAAAAATTGAAGTTCTGGATTTTGAAAGACAAAACCTGCTCTTTCAAACAATTCACGATCGGACCATTTCTTTAATTCTTTACCTTGAATGTATATTTTCCCTTTATTTATTGGCTCCAAGCCAATTAAGCTTTTCAGCAAAGTGCTTTTTCCACTTCCGTTTTCTCCAACAATCGAAATCCATTCCCCTTTACCTATCACTAGGTTAATATCTTTTACAATTGACTTCTTTCCATAGCCTATTTCCAAATCTTCTGTATAAATGATCGGATTCTCATTTCCGTATTCTCTTGTTTTAACTTGACACTTTGTTTCTAGCTCTTTTGATAATTTAATAGATAATGGATGAGAGGGGTTTTCAATAACTTCGCTCCACTTGTTCGGAAAAAGCTTCGGCCGCCAAATTCCTGCATCTTTCATTTCGTTATTAAAATGACGGAGAATTTCCTCTGGATTCCCATTTCCAATTACTCTTCCGCCCTCATTGATCATAATGACCCGGTCCATCCATTCAATACAGCCGTCTAAAACATGTTCGACAAATACCATCGTTTGATTGGTCTTTTGAGATAGGTTATGTAATAACTCAAATATTTCTTTTCTTCCAGCAGGGTCTAACTGAGCTGTTGGTTCATCAAAAAACAACACTTCTGGTTCCAAAGCTAGTAAACAAGCCAAAGCCAGTCTTTGTTTCATACCACCTGATAATGTTTCAATGGAGGTTTTCTTATCTATTTTTAAACCTACATGATTCATCAAATCTGAAATGATTTCATCCATTTCATTTCGAGGAATGGAGCGGTTCTCAAGGCTAAAAGCTATCTCTTCATCCACATGAAGCATACAAAATTGAGAATCAGGATCTTGAAACATAACACCCACATTTTCTCGTAGAAATACTTGTCCTGTAACTTCTGCCTCCATATGCTCCGGAATGATCCCAGCAAGAGTGGAGATCAAAGTTGATTTCCCACTCCCGCTAGGCCCAAGTATTAATACCTTTTCCCCTTTATGGATGGATAGCGTTATATTTTTAAGTATTTTTTCAGAACGGTTATAAAAGCGGACAGAAAGATCTTTACAGCCCAGAAACATGTCCATTGATGTCTCCCTTTTTTCTTCTTTCTTTCATAATTGCATATTGTTCTAATACACCTGTTTTGGTCAGTGCGTCCACCACTACCTTTGCTAACCAACCGCCAAGAATGATGCCGCTTATAACATGAATCCCTAATGTCGTTAAAAATACCCCTGTAGAGTAGTATCCAAAACCATTTGCCAACAAGTTATAAATCATTGCAAAAACGGCCGCCAAGGCACCAGATAGCATTAAGGTTAGAAGGTTGTACCGCTTGTATCTGAATATGGCAAAAGCAATTTCAGAACCAATCCCTTGAAAAACCCCTATTAACAAGGCAGATAAGCCAAAATGGCTTCCCGTTAATAATTCCACTGCTGCTGCCGCAACTTCTGCTACAAATGCAGCACCTGGTTTACGGATAATGTAGGCAACAATAGGGCTGGCAATTACCCAAATGCCAAACATGAAACCAGCACCGACAGGACCTACCAGAGAAGAAATAGGAACCCACAGTGTAGACCATCCTAAATAAATCACACCGCAAATTACTGATAAAATAACGGCTAGAACCACTTCTTTCATTTTCCAAGTCATGAAGGTACTACCTCCATTTTTACAGGCCATTCTTCAAGTTTATAAGCCATATCCCAAAACATATATTCTAGCTGACAGCTAAGTAAGAAATGTTCCTTCATTTTTTCTTTTTCTTTGCTTGTCGCATCCTTTGCCCATTCATCGAGGCGCTCACAAAATTTGGTTGTAATGGAATCCGTACGATTGCCATAGAAATTGATCCATTCATAAAATGGATGAGAGCGGTCTGGATTTACTTCTTTTAATAGTCGTTTTCCAATTTCCCAATAGGTCCACGGGCATGGTAATAATACAGCGATAATTTCTCCCAATGTTCCTTCATGAGCAACCGTTAGCATATGACGAATGTATTGATGGGCAGAGGGAGCCAAAGGAAATCCCTGTAACTCCTCGTAGGAAACACCTGCAACTTGACAAAAGTTATTATGAGGATGTGTTTCACTGTTTAAGATAAAGGAAATTTGCTTATTAAACATTTCCATATCTTCTCGATTTTCACACTTTGAAATAGCAATTCCATAGATTCGTATAAAGGAACTTAAATACTCAAAATCTTGTTTTACATAATGAATTAATTGCTCCTTCTTCAAATCTCCATTTGCAATACCTTGAACAAAAGGATGCTCAAAAATAGCATTAAAAATAGGATTTGCTTCTTTTCTTAGTTCTGCAGAAAAACTCATACCGATTTCCTCCTTAGTTAGTTGTAATCGGAAGACGCTAGTTTGGAAGCAGCTTTAAAGTGAAACAAAAAAACCGCTCCAAAAATGGAGCGGCAGAATAAATATAAATATACAATGTATAAATATACCCATGTATACATATACTCATGCACGGACTCCACTTTCCTACGCTAGTATGAACTAGATCAGGTTCAAAGGGTCCGGGATATTCCCGTCTCAGCCAAAAAAGGCTCCCCTAGTGTCTTCCTTTTAATTCCTATTTAATTCAATTACCACTTTACACACACTTTTCATTAAAGTCAACAAAATTTATTCATAGGCCACACGATAATATTTGAAAAAAATAAAAAAACCCTGTTTAGTAATGGTTTGTTTCAAGTAAATGAATATAAAAAACTTCTCTATTTATGGTACGGTTCTCCGTAACATATCAAAATAAGATTCACCTTATTTAACAAAACTATATAGCTTTTAATTTCCCCATTATCAAAAAAATCGTGCGATCCCATATGATTGCACGATTTGTCAGTTGTTTTTTATGTTCATCGGGGATTTCATCTAGTTACTATCAACCATCCTTTTATGACTACTCTTTTCCTGCATTTTCCTTCTACTCTAATTTTATTATCCAATTGTTTTATATTCAAAGTTATTTGATCTCCCAAATATACTGGTGAGGTAAATGTAAATTCATACTTATACACCCACTCTTGTGGAGCGAGAATTTCGTTTGAAACTATCCCTAACACTTTAGCCACTGTTAACATCCCATGGGCAATTTTATTTGAAAACCCTTGTTGTTTTGCCACTTCTATATCTAAATGAACGGGATTGTTATCACCTGAAATTATGGCATATTGTTCAACCTCTTCTTCGGTAATATTAAAGGTAAAATTTTTCATGTTAAACCTTCCAAAATCAAATCTGATTCTCCTTCAAAACAAAGTTGTCCTTCATCATTATATAAATAAAGAGTTTGTTTAATAAAAGTAAAATTTTGACGTTGAAATGGTTCTGTCACTTCCACTATTGCCCTATAGATCTCATCTATATACATTCTTTGATGTTGAGTGCATTTCTGTTTTCGATGAATAATAGGCTGTTGAAGTTCCCATGGGATTTCAAGCCATTTATAAGCTATCATTGGCATGGTTGGAGGAAGAGGGGTTTTTTCGAAATGATAACCTTGGACCCTTTCAGGACACTGATAGATAGCATTTTGATCACCAATCAATTGGACAAATCGTCTCACATCTTCTTGGGTAAAGCTCACTTTAAATTCCTTCAATTTCATGTTGCCACCTCGAATAGGACTGCTTCTCCGATTCCTCCAGCACTGCCCAGTGCCGCTAGTACATATTTAGCATTCTTTCGTCTTTGGACTTCATAGAAAAGCCTGGTGATCAAAATACTTCCTGAAGCCCCATAAGGATGTCCTAACGTTAAAGCTCCTCCGTGAACATTTATTTTGTCACAAGGAATAGAAAGTTCTTTCATACAGGCGACTATCTTCGAAGAAAATGCTTCATTAATTTCAATTAAATCTATATCAGCAACGGTTAACAAGTTTCTTTTTAATAAGGTTTGGATAGCTGGAATAGGGGCTTCCCCGGGATAATTAGGATGTACAGCTGAGACTTCACTGTCCAAAAATCTCAGGATAGGCTGGTAACCAAGTTTTAAAGCTACTTTTTCTTCCATGACAAGAACAGCTGAAGCACCGTCATGAATACCGCAACTGTTCGCTGCAGTAACTGTACCGTTTTTTTTAAATATTGGTTTCGCCCTTTTTAGTAGAGTTTCCAGCTTTCTTTTTCTAAGTAATTCTTCATCCTGGTGGTTTTCCTTAATCGGAATGATTTCTTGAGTAAAATACCCCTTTTCGTACGCCTCCCAAGTGCGCTCGTAACTTAAAAGTGCGTATCTATCCTGTAATTCTTTTGATATAGAATATTTTTCTGCTACATTTTCCGCGGCAACACCCATATCAGGGTCGCCAATTTGTTCAGGTGAGAATCTTGCTCTGGATGGAAATGGAGAAGTACTCGCACTTTCTACACCACCAGCAATATAACAACAGCCGGCTCCGCCTTGGATATAGTAACAGGCCATTCGAATGGCTTCTAATCCCGCACTGCATTGACGATCAATGGTAAGTCCTGTTACAGAAAGAGGTAATCCTGCTTCCAATGCAGCGACCCTAGCTATATTTCCACCTGGTCCAACAACATTCCCCAAAATAATGTCATTTATCTTATCTTCCAATCTATTCGCTAAATACTGGAGGAGTGGAGCGACAAGTTCATGCGGCTGAATATCTCGTAATATTCCTTTTACTTTTCCAATTGGTGTACGTTTCGCTAGGACAATGACTGCTCTTTTAATTACTGGTCACCTTTCTTTCCAATTGTTTTTTTAGCTCAGCACGAGCAATCTTTCCACTCGTTGTATATGGCATTTCAGATAGAAAAAACCATTTGCGGGGAATTTTATAAGAAGATAAATACTTATTACATAGTCTTTTTAACTCTAATGAACTTCCTTTCCCTTTTACTACAGCAGTCACAACCTGACCCCAATACGAATCTGGTAAACCTATTACGGCAACCTCCTCAACGTCCGGATGCATAGAAATCACTTTTTCTATTTCTTCAGGAAAAATATTAATTCCGCCATATAAAATCATATTTTGTTCACGGCCTGTAATATATAAATAGCCATCTTCGTCAAAATATCCCATATCATGGACAGTAGCCCATCCTTCTTCATCCCGAATCGAATGAACAGTCCTTCCATCAGAATCCATATATCCGGTTATTATCAGTCCACTCCTTACATAGACCTTTCCAATCTCATTGGGCCTTGCTAATCTTTGATCTTTTAGTCGAATTTGTACCTCTACGCCAGAACAAGACTTCCCAACAGATGCAGCCTTCTTGATTCCATCTCTTTCAGAAAGTACAGTAATAAAACTCAATTCACTAGCCCCATAAAACTCATACATGGTCATATTGGGGAAATGATTACGAATCTCCAATTTCAACCTTTCATACCACTTTGCACCCGATGAAAGAACTTTTATCGGTTCATTGATTAGAATTCCTTGTTTCTGAAAGGCTTCTAGCATGGTTGGAACGACATACATCGTTGTAATGGGGTAAGATTGTATCCATAAATGTCCCTTAATCGGTGAAAATTTGTCTAATAGATAGACAGTCCCCCCTAAATATAAAGTGCTAATGGCTCCATAAAGAAAATGGGAGTGAATTAAAGCTCCAGGAATGAAAACATGATCCAATTCATTTAATTCGAAATCAATACGGTTACACTCAAAGCTCGCCAGCCATGAATTCTGGGAGCGAACAAATGCCTTTGGTTTTCCAGTTGTACCAGATGTAAATCCTATGTAAAAAGGTAAATCTTCTTGAGTATCCCTAATTATATTGACTTCAAACTGGGAGATTTCCTGTAAAATGTCATCCAAACTCTTTAAATTTGGAATAATATGTTTATTCCGATAGAAAATTTCTTTTGTTGTGACAATGATTGACGGATTGCAAATTTTTACTCTCTCTTCTAACTCAATGGTTTTCCATTTCAAATCTAATGGAACTGCAATCCATCCTGCCTTAGCAGCCCCTGCAAAGAGTTGTAGGAAAGGAATTCCATTAGGCAAATGGATTCCTATTATTTTATTTTCTGAATGCAGTGAGTTGAGCCAATTTGCCGTTTGATTGACCAATTCACTCCAATTTTTATAATTAATTTGTTGATGATCAGTATGGATGGCTATTTTATTCGGGAAAATTTTAGCGAAATATTCGTAAGATTCAGTTATATTATCCATCAATATCCCCTCTATAAAAAAGACACATCAATTTGTCTCTTTTAAATTTAATATTTTCTAGTTACATTTATTGGGATAAATCGTTGCTAGTGAACTTGAGAATACTGGGTGCTTTCTTAGTCTGTAAACTAAAATGGAAGCTAGTACTGCTTTTAAAACATCCCCAGGAATGTAAACTAAACTTATTTTTACAGCATCTAATAGTGAAATGTGCATAATCAATGCCTGAACGGGTATACCAATTAAATAGATAAGTAGGATTCCAACTGTTAGATTAATTAATAAAACATGATGTAGTTTTACATTTGCTATAAACGATAATAGATATCCAATAACAAATGCTGTAATGGGCCAAGAAATTAAGTAACCAACACTCGGTCCAACAAACACACTTAATCCGCCTCTGCCTCCCGATAAAAGAGGTACACCAGCAGCAACTAACAGTAAAAAGACAATTTGGCTCATCGCTCCTAATCTTGCTCCTAATACTCCCCCTGCAAGGAGAACACCTAGTGTTTGCAATGTAATAGGTACAGGTGTAAACGAAAGAGTAATAGGTGGAACAATACCTAGAGCCCCCATAAAAGCAGCAAACAATGCTATAAAGGTAATTTCTTTAAGTTTCATTTTTTTCATTCCCTCATCATAAATATTGATTAAATCAATTAAAATAATATTCTATACTCATATTAAAAGTCAACCAAATAATAAATATGGTTAACATATTGTGTTTTAAAAAAGCATATAATTCAAAGAATCGAGTAGGAGGGGGTGACTAACCCCCGACCTCTCACACCACCGTACGTACCGTTCGGTATACGGCGGTTCAATTAAGTTTGACGTAGCTCTTGATATCTTTCGAATAGACTTCTTAACCCTCGACGCTTCCAATAGGAGTTGTCGAGGTTTTTGTGTAGAATGGGACTGCGGACAATCCGCCAATATTTCTTGCGTGTATTGCCCCATTCGAGTGCCTTATGGCTTGGAACCCCTAATCCTCTGAGTTTCCGAATTCTTGTTTTCGGGGTTTTCCATTCTTTCCACAAACAC
>NZ_JAAFZF010000079.1:0-6159 GCF_010614825.1 Neobacillus sedimentimangrovi | reverse complement strand
ACCTGAACGTAAAAGGTATTACTATAGGGAAACGATAAAACCAAATATGGCCATGTCACTACTTCTCCACGATATTTAAATGGTGCCTCCCCAAAGTCCACTTGAGCTGTTCCTGGCTTTGACTCTAATGGCAATGCAGCTGTTTCTGTCTCTTCGGAAAGCTGTTTTTTACGTTGGGATACATAATGCCGAACGGATCGTGCGGAACCTTCAAACCCATATTCTTCGACAAGTTGCGTATACATCCGTTGAGCAGTTCGTTGAAACTTCTTTTTCTTCTTCAAGTCTTCTTGAAGCCATTGATCTAGAATCGGTTTCACAGGATCCATGACTTTTGCTTTTCGTTTTTGCTTTGGTACTTCTGAAGGACTAAAATCCTCCATCTCTGCACATTTCCGAACCGTTCTACGGTCTCGACTCATTTGTTTGGCAATAGAGCTATACGAACGCCCTTTTTTATTTGCTTCATGTCTGATATAATTAATTTCTGCCACTGCTAACATCTCCTTCATCGCCTCCTGTCATTTTTGCCCAATAACAGGAAGTGTATTTGAATGTAGGGATGTTGGCAAGTGGTTTTTTTTATGCCCGAAAAGGGCTACATAAATTAATTGCCAAACTGTACATTTTTAGTTTGCCATAAACATTAAATCACGTCGCAAAGCAAATGGATGTCGATAAGATTTTTGGATTGGAGTTAAAAGCAAATAAAATCCCAAAATCTTCATCCTCGAAGCTTGCAATTCGCACACAATCTGCTCGTTTAGCTGTCGCCCGTGATGCTGCGTTTTGTTTTTATTATGAGGAAAATTTATTAGCTCTGAAAGAGGCGGGATTTGAAATCGTGGAGTTTTCCCCAATCAAGGGAGACACGTTGCCTCCTGTTACGGATGCTGTGTATTTTGGCGGTGGATATCCAGAGAGTTTCGCTCGTGAACTCGAGGATAACGTCAATCTGGCTGCGCAACTGCGTCATGCTGCTAAACTAGGAATGCCGATTTTCGGCGAATGTGGAGGACTGATTTATCTCGGGCGTTCGCTGACTGGATTTGTCGGAAAAACCTACTCAATGAGTGGTGTTTTACCCGTTGATTTTGTGATGGACTCGTCCTATTTGCAAATTCGATACATCGAGCTGACAACACGTCACGATTCGTTACTCGGTTGTGCCGGAACGGTCATTCGCGGTCAGGAGTTTCACCAGTCTCGGGTCGCAAGCTCTGAGATTTCATCGGATTTCTATACTGCAAAAACCAGTGACGGGCGTGAGTATATTGACGGTTTTCATCAACAAAATGTCGTGGCAAGCTATGCACATATATATTTGAATTCTTGTGAGGGGGCAGCTAAAAATTTTGTAAATGCCGCATTAAGATTCCAAATGAATCGAAATGGGTAAACCTATTCTTTTGCAAAGCATTTTTTAAAGTGGAGTTCCTTATGTTGTTTTTCGAATGGTAATTCAATAAGAATTAACTTGTTAATGCGAATAACTTACAGCTAAGAGTAAATAATACAAAAGTAAAAAAAATCACATAGGAGGCTGTACTTATGGCATTAACACCTTATGATCCATTTAGACAATTAGCCAATGTAAGGAGAGACTTTGACCGTTTTTTTTCTAACTTCCCTTTTGATTTTGCTCATGAAAACCATCTTGGAAACATTAGGGTAGATGTTCACCAAACTGACCATGAAGTGATAGCCACTTGTGATATTCCTGGCATTGAAAAGAAAGAGGACATCAACATTGATATTGAAAACAATATGTTAACCATTAGTGGCACGATGAATAAAACGAACGAAGTTAAAGAAGAGAATATGTATAGAAAAGAACGCTATACTGGTAGTTTTCATAGAACTGTTTCACTACCTAGTCCTGTTTCTAGTGAAGGAGTTAAGGCCACTTATAAAAATGGCGTACTCGAAGTAAGAATGCCAAAACTAACCCAAAACACCAAAAATAAAATTGACGTACAATTCCATTAAGAAAATGAGTGGATCAATACCAGTTAAGAAAGAGTTCTATAAAGGATTATCTAAGAAACACTTCTTCTCAAAAAAGTAATATGAATGATTTTACAGTGTGATTAATAAGTGTAATAAGCATTACTTCTTAATGAAGTAATGTTTTTTTTGCTTTGAAAACGATATTGTATATTTTGGAAATAGAACTTTCACAACTTAAATGTTTGTGAAAGTTCTATGGTTTTATTCCATCAAATAATCAATTAAAACACCTATGAAAATTAAAACAATACCGACCGTAAAATGAACTTTTTTTTCGTTCATTTTTGTCATTTCTAAAATGGAAAAGATAATGCCAATGAGACCAATAAAAACAGCACTTCTTATAAAATAATTGGTATATACAAGAAAGACTTTTGGATATTGTTGAACTAGACCAGAAATGGTTCCTAACACTAATAAAAATAAAGGTATTCTTAGTTTCCAATACATTTAATCACCCAAACATTATTTCCAATTGTATACTTTTACGTTCTAATTGAATCATAAGTTTTTTTAATTGGAAAGAGACAACATTCAACAATCATTTATTCAACAAGTTTGAATTAAATCACTGTGTGAATAATCATTCTATTATTTAAGAAGTATCACTAAAGAAATTGGGTAGGGATTTACACAAAAAATTTGTCTACTACATATGGATAAATGAGTTGAACTTTTGTTGGGGAGGAAATTTACAAATGAACGGAAATTATTATTATCACACTCCTTCATCCATGTATAGACAAAGAATTACAAAGGAGCAAGCTCAAGAAATTGCCCTTAATCGTGTGCCTGGGACCATTCAACACGTAGATATGGATTTAGAAAATGGTGTTTTAGTTTATGAAGTGTTCATATTAACAGAAGATAACAGGTTATTTGAAGTAGAAATTCTGGCGAGATCAGGAAGGATACTAAAAGTAGAAGAAGAAATTGATTTTGATTAATAAATACTTATTATCTAGGGAAGCTTCAGTCAATTTCGATCTTTAACATGTTCCTATTATTTTTAATCTTGGTCATCAGTTTGTAAAGAGATTATTTTGATGACACATTGCTTCACGATATAGGTAATATTTCTATGATTCATCCTTTTGCGTTTACAAAAGTGGATTGTAAAATCGATCAAACTTCGTTGGTACTCGAAGAAGTAGCATGTAAATTTTTAATGTAAATGATCAATCCCCTAAGAGTTCACCAATAAAAGGTTTAAGATATATCCAAGTTTGATAAAAAATGGTAAAGTTATCTAAAAGGGGGAAAAGAAATGTCAGAACAAAATCAAATAAATAATAGTTCAGTAGTTTCTATAACAGTTGGTATTTTATCATTATTTATTCCTTTTATTGGTTTGATCTTAGGGATTATTGGAATCGTTTTTTCAAGGAAAGCTGTAAAACAGATTAATAATACAAATGAAAGTGGCAAAGCGTTAGCAACTGTAGGGTTTATTTGTAGTATTGTTGGAATTGTTCTTCATCTTTTATTGATACTAGGGTATGTTGCCTTTATTTCAGTATTCAGTTATATAACCAATTAAAAAAGACTAAAATAGCTAACAAAAATAGAGCACATTTAGTGCTCATTTTATTTCCCATTTAACAGCAAAAATGTACTTTAATATTTTCTAAAAAAATTCGACAAAAACCTGCAATTTGCTCTTGACGACCACGGCATTTCTATGTATTATAATAAACGTCGATGGTTCATTAATTCGACAAATTTATATAAAGTGCGGGTGTAGTTTAGTGGTAAAACCACAGCCTTCCAAGCTGTTGTTGTGGGTTCGATTCCCATCACCCGCTCCATACATAATCAACGCAGTGTATTGTTTCGCAAAAGAACGATATGTTGCGTTTTTTTATTTATTTATTTAAAAGTATATTTGATTTCGAGAACTGTCTTTCGTAAACCCCTTAGTTGGCGAGAAGCCAACACTCCCCGCCCTACGATGAGTCAATATCGAATCACCTTTCGTTTCATCATACTTCCTTTATCTCAATTGGAGAGCTCTAGGCCGTACGCCGCTAAGTAGGGGGACTTGCACTTTTCTGGTTATAGACACCCAATTATTTGATACGAAGCTTCTCCTCCATGTATTTGAACAAACATGTTCATGAGTGATTCTGTCATTTTATGGGCATTTGTACAATCTGTAGATGGTCTTATATAAACGATTTGTAAGGCGTTTTTTGTTGCATTTGTTACAGCTGTTCTTTCCGAATCAACGAAGGGTGTTCCAAATGGTCCTTTTTGGTCGAATGTCAATAAAAGATGTTCCGCTGAATTTTTCCTCCCATTTAAACCTATGTATTCTTCGCCTTCCATGCCAATGCGCACTTTGACTGGTCCTTGGAGCAAATCCAAATCATAAATACCCACTGGTACCTGGTATTTTAGTGAGAAGAAATTATTTAAATCAATTGCACTTTGAACAGAAGAAAGATAATTTTGTTTTTGAACTCTTCGATACAAAGCTTCGGCTGAGTGGCGATAACGGTTTGGATCTTTCCCTATTAATTTAAAGATTTTTCTCCATTCTTGAATGCCGGGAAGATCGGTTACACTTTTTCCTTCTAAATCAAAATAAATAGATTCTTGGAAAAGCTGGAGTCTCCCTCGAAGCATTTGCGGTGAATCTCCAATAGTAATATTCTTATATTCAATTACACCTAATTTAAAATTGGGAATTAGTTCAGTAATTTCCGATGAAAGCTCAATTTCCAACGATTCCACCTCCAAATTTATCTAAAAATAGTTTATCATAGATAGATGTGCAACCTAAAAAATAACCCATTTGATATAGATAAACGTAAGTGAAGGGAGGTAAATGATGGACGCTCAACAATTAAAACAAGAAATCATTGCCTATAGTAAAGAAATAGGAATTGATAAGATAGGATTTACTTCTGCAGAACCTTTTAAAGAATTAAAAAACCGCTTGATTCGACAACAGGAACTAGGTTATCAATCTGGGTTTGAAGAGCCGGATATCGAAAAGCGAGTCACTCCGGGACTATTGTTAGATGGGGCTCAATCTATTATTTCCATTGCCCTTGCTTATCCTTCAAAAATGACAGATCGGGTAGAAGGAAAAAAAGGAATGCGACGGGGGATGTTTGCACGCGCATCTTGGGGACAGGATTATCATCATATCCTAAGGGAAAGACTTCAAAAACTTGAGGCATTTATTTTATCGAAACTACCAGAAGCTCGATTAAAATCGATGGTTGATACTGGCGAGCTTTCTGATCGGGCAGTGGCCGAACGGGCTGGCATTGGATGGAGTGGAAAAAACTGTGCGATTATTACTCCCGAGTTTGGTTCCTATGTTTACTTAGGTGAGATGATTACAAATATTCCTTTTCCTCCTGATACGCCAGTGGAAGACCAATGTGGCTCCTGTACGAAATGTTTAGAAGCTTGTCCAACCGGTGCACTAGTTCAAGGAGGACAAATTAATGCACAACGCTGTATTTCCTATTTAACACAGACAAAAGAACTTATTCCGGATGAGTTTAGGGAAAAAATTGGCAACCGTCTATATGGATGTGACTCTTGTCAAACCGCTTGCCCGCATAATAAGGGTAAAAACTTTCATTTTCATGAGGAGATGGAGCCCGACCCAGAGATTGTGAAGCCATTGCTGAAGCCAATCCTGAAATTAAGCAACCGAGAATTTAAATCAAAGTTCGGATATTTGGCTGGAGCTTGGAGAGGGAAGAAACCGATTCAAAGGAACGCAATGTTAGCATTGGCCCATTTTAAGGACAAATCGGCTATACCAGATCTAGTGGATGTATTAGAGAAAGAAGCTAGTGTGGTGTCTAGAGGAACGGCAGCCTGGGCACTAGGAAAAATTGGTGGAGAAGAGGCGCTTACTGCCTTAAAGGAAGCAAAAGAACGGGAAATGGATCCGGCTGTTCTAAAAGAAATTGAAAAGGGATTAAGTCTTTGCAAGGATGAAAAGAGCGAATAATAGTAAAATGGTACCCATGTCAAGGACACTTTAAAAAAAGAGATTAAGCAGCTAGAAGATGATTCCTATACTGAATAGGGGTCATCTTTTTTAAATTCCACTGATAGCGGTAATTGTTATAGTAAACCATGTAATGATTAATTTTTGACTTCAATTCCTTCAATGTTCTT
>NZ_JAAFZF010000078.1:0-7399 GCF_010614825.1 Neobacillus sedimentimangrovi | reverse complement strand
TGGCGGATTGCCTGCAGTCCCATTCTACACAAAACCCTCGACAACTCCTATTGGAAGCGTCGAGGGTTAAGAAGTCTATTCGAAAGATATCAAGCACTACGTCATACTTAATTGAACCGCCGTATACCGAGCGGTACGTACGGTGGTGTGAGAGGTCGGGGGTTAGTCACCCCCTCCTACTCGATTTGCGATAAAAGTGTGATGTAAGAACCTAGTAATCGGAAGATAACAAGTATTTTGGCCCCGTACTTCTCAGAAATACTACTCATCCGATAGGAATACGGTTAGCAAATTTCTATTCAAACTGAAATAAGTCACTAGAAAGATATCTTTCACCGGTGTCGCAAGCGATGCAAACAACGACCTCGTCCGGGGTCAGTCTTTTTGCCACTTGAAGTGCAGCATAGCAGGCAGCACCCGATGAAGGACCGACAAGAATTCCTTCCTCTTTTGCTAATCTCCGGGAAATATCATAGGCATCCTCATCAGAAATTTGGAAAATCTCATCATAAATATTTTGATTTAAGATTTTTGGAATAAAGCCAGGGCTTGTTCCAACAAGTTTATGTTTTCCGGGTTTACCGCCAGACAATACAGGTGAACCTTTTGGCTCAACCACATGGACGGTTAATCCTTTAAAATGTTCTTTTAATTTTTCGCCTGTTCCGGTAATAGTCCCGCCGGTACCGGCCGTTGCTACAAAAGCAGCTAAAGGTTTTCCGATTTCTTTCATCGCTTCTATAATTTCAATGGCAGTTGTATGACGGTGTGCATTCGGATTGGCTTGATTTTCAAATTGCATTGGAATAAAACTATTTGGAATTTCTTTGGCTAATTCTTCTGCCTTCCTAATGGCACCGGGCATTTTTTGATCACCTGGTGTCAACACTACTTCCGCACCATATGCTTTCAATATATTAATCCGTTCCTGAGTCATTGTATCAGGCATCACAATAATTGCCTTATACCCTCGAGCTGCTGCATTCATTGCAAGGCCGATGCCCGTATTGCCACTGGTTGGCTCAATAATTGTTGAACCTTTCTTCAATATCCCTTTCTTTTCTGCTTCAAAAATCATATTAAAGGCGGCGCGGTCTTTTACACTTTTGCTTGGATTAAAAAATTCTAGCTTTAAATAAACCGAAGCTCCATCTTGAGGAGCGATTCGATTTAACTTTACTAAAGGAGTATCTCCGATTAAATCAGCCATATTGTTGACGACTTTCATGTTTGGCACAGTCCTTTCTTTCCTAGTTAATTATTATGATAAAAAAATTTTTATACAAAGTAAAAATATTCTTTGTCTGAAACTAGATACAATTAGGTGAAAATAGAATAAAATTGAGAAAAGGATGGATAAGAATGGAACATAAGACACATTTTTTCTTCGCTCTAAAAATACCTGAAGAAACGAAATTAAAGATAAAAGATCATATGGAAAAATTAAAGGCTGAACTCCCCTTCTGCCGGTGGGTACATTATCAGGACTTGCATATTACTTTGGCTTTCTTGGGTGCCGCTCCTGAAGAGAAACTAAAAGCAGCAATATCCAATGTTAAGGTGGCTTTACAGGGACAAACTGCCTTTCTATTAAAAATTAATCAGCTAGGAATTTTTGGAATGGAAGCAGCTCCCCGTGTTTTCTGGGCAGATACGGAGGAGAGTAAGGAGCTTATAGTAATTAGAAAGAAAGTGTATGAAGCATGTGAAAAGGCAGGATTTCAATTGGAAACTCGCCCCTTCCGCCCGCACATAACATTAGCAAGAAAATGGAGGAAGGAAACGCCGTTCCAGAAAGAATTGCTTGAAATCTGGGGAAAACTGCAACCTGAACCATTACCTTTTCAGGCAGAAGAAGTGGTGTTATATCAAACACACCTCCATCAAACGCCTAAATATGAAGTTATTCAAGCGTTTCCATTAAAAACGGAATGAAGGTTGATTTTATGCAGGAAATTTACTTTATTATCAATCCTAGTGCAGGAAACGGCCGATGCCTGATCATATGGAAAAAAATTGAACAAACTCTAATACAAGAGAATATACACTATCTCGCATTTTTTACAGAATATGGGGGGCATGCTACAAAAATAGCTAGTCAAATTGCTGCCATTAATGATCATCCAAAGCTTGTCATTGTCGTTGGTGGGGATGGAACACTGCATGAAGTATTGAACGGGATTACAAATCATAAAAATATAAAAATAGGATTAATCCCTGGGGGTTCTGGAAATGATTTTTCGCGGGAGTTTCAAATACCACAAGATCCATTGGACGCTTTAAAAGTACTCCTTCGATTAAGAAAAGAAAGGCCAGCTTTTATCGATATAGGAAAAATAATGTTTCAAGATGATACTGAGCATTATTTTATAAATAATATGGGTGCGGGTTTTGATGCGCTCGTTGCCTATAAGGTCAATCATTCAAAAGTTAAATTCATACTTAATAAACTAGGATTTGGACGCTTGGTTTATGTATACTTTTTACTAAAAGAATTATTCCTGTATAAAACTAATACGATCGATTTAATGATAGATGGTACTAAGTCTACCTTTAAACAAACTTGGTTTGTTACCATTTCAAATCAACCTTATTATGGCGGTGGCATGAAGATTGCTCCAAATGCAGAACCAGATGATGGTCTGTTGGATATTACTGTTGTTTATAAGTTATCACGAATAAAGCTGCTACTAGTTTTTATGACCGTTTTTTGGGGGAAACATATACACTTTAAGGAAGTGAAAACCTTTAGAGGTAAAACCATCACGATCCAATCCAGATCTACCATGTTTGTTCATGGAGATGGGGAATTTATTGGCTACACACCATTACATGTTGATATTCAATGCAAAGGGATACAGATATTAACGAGAAGGCAACCAAAAGAAGATGCAGACTGGAAAGCGAGGGACACGTATGATATCCACTGAACGGTTGTTTTTCGCCTATTTGGATGAGATGGCTACTATTACAATATTAATGCCCCTGTCTTATCATCATGGATTATCATCCTCGTTTACCATCACACAGGGAAGTTTGAAGAGTCCATTAACCATTGTAAATCGGGTTCAAATTGAAAACTATCAAAAATATACTTGTAAGTTGAACGAAGAATTTTGTTTTGGTACGCAATATTGGGTGTTGGATGAACATGGAGGACAAACTGACCTTCAAATTGGAGCTATTATTAGAACAGAGGAATTTGATAAAAAATTTTATTATGAAGGAAATGACCTAGGTGTAATTTATTCAACCATTGAATCAGGTTTTAAACTTTGGGCCCCCACAGCCACTCAAGTAAAACTGAAACTGCGGAACCCAAAGACGAAATATTCCGAGATTATCAAGATGAAACGTGAAGATGTGGGAGTATGGTCTGTAGTTGTTCGAAAAAATTTGGAGTACTATCATTATAGTTATCTTGTTCAAGTAAATCAGGAGTGGCGCGAAGTGGTGGATCCATATGTGAAAGCGGTATCTGCTAATGGAGATATGGGGGTGATTGTAGATCTTAATAAAACAAGAAGAGAAAAGCCTGTTCTTCCCCCCTTAGAAAATCCAGTTGATGCTATTATCTATGAAACACATATTCGAGATTTTACTATTCATCCAAATAGCGGTGTTGGACATAAAGGACTTTATTTAGGTGTTGCAGAACGTGGTACAAGATCAGCAAATGGTGAACTTACTGGGTTATCTTATGTAAAGGATTTGGGAGTGACCCATATTGAATTCCTTCCGTTTAATGATTTTGCCGGTGTGGATGAATTAAACCCTCTTAGTAAATACAATTGGGGATATAACCCCATTCACTTTAATGCACCTGAAGGCAGTTATTCAACTGATCCCTCAGATCCGTATGCACGTATTCATGAATTGAAAGAAATGATTCATCAGATTCACGAAGCTGGGCTTCGGGTTATCATGGATGTAGTTTATAACCATGTCTATATACGTGAGGAATCTTCTTTTGAAAAAATACTCCCTGGCTATTATTTTCGTCATAATGAGATGGGTTTACCATCAAATGGTACAGGAGTAGGAAATGATATTGCTTCAGAGAGGAGGATGGTGAGGAAATTTATTGTGGACTCGGTTGAGTTTTGGCTGAAGGAATATCATGTTGACGGGTTCCGTTTTGATTTAATGGGAATTTTGGATGTAGAAACGATGAATGAGGTCCGGAAAGTTTGTGATCGACTAGGTAATGATATCCTAATTATTGGAGAAGGCTGGAACTTGAATACCCCGCTACCTTTACAGAAAAAAGCCAATATCGCAAATCAAGCGAAACTTCCTTCCATTGGTCAATTTAATGATCAATTTCGAGATTCTATTAAGGGTAGTACATTTAATTTGCACGATAAGGGCTATGCCTTTGGGAATAAACATTATTTCGAAGCAGCTGTAGAGGCTATAATGGGCAGTGTCGGTTTTCACAAACGATCCAAAAGAATATTTAATGAACCCTTTCAATCTGTGAATTATATTGAGTGTCATGATAATCATACTTTATGGGATAAAATTGAGGCTTGTCTTCCAAATGTGGATGAAGAGATTCGCATGAAAATTCACCGACTTGCTACTGGTATTGTCTTACTGTCACAGGGAATCCCATTTCTTCATAGCGGTCAGGAATTTTTAAGAACAAAAGAAGGAGACAGCAATAGCTATCAATCACCTGATTCCATAAACCAGCTTGACTGGGATCGAAAAAGTAAATATAAAGAAAATGTGAACTATATTAAAGGATTGATACAAATCCGTAAGGCTTATTCTTGCTTTCGAATGAGGAAGACAGTTGATATACAAAATAGAATCCGCCTATTACCTTTAGTGGAACCCCTTTTGGGAGCCTTATATCTTGGGGAACAGGAGGAAATGATCTTATTAATAAATCCCACTGCCAATCACCATTTTATTTCAATCCCTAAGGGAGAATGGTTAGTGTTAGCTGATTCCGATCAAGCATCAACCGTTCCTACGAGAATGGTTCAGGGTGGCGGGATACAAATGGAGCCTATATCCTTAAATGTATTATTAAAAAAATAGTTGTTGAAGATTACTTGACGAAAATTGTCTACCCGAGATAAAATTTATAAAGATGGCTATTGTAGAAAAAGTTTCAATAGCTTTTTTTTGTTTACAAAATCATTTGTAAAACCTTCTCTATACAGGTTTTACTTCAAATATGGATGGGCCCTCATAATAGGCACCATTAGAACGGCATAAGTTGAAGGTGAACAGTTTTGGAACATATATTAGGACAAGAATGGGAAATTATCCCTGCTGGAGGCGCCACAGGAGAAGCCTTTTATGCACGATATGAAGACCAAAGGCTTTTTTTAAAGCGGAATTCTTCGCCGTTTCTTGCGGTGCTTTCGGCTGAGGGCATCGTCCCAAAGCTTGTTTGGACGAAACGGTTGGAAAACGGCGATGTGATAACCGCGCAGCAATGGCTTGAAGGCCGGGAACTAAAACCGTCTGAAATGAACAAGGAGCAGGTTGCTAAACTTTTAAAAAAAATCCACCGTTCAGAACCTATGGTGGGTATGTTGAGCAGGCTGGAAAAATCACCGTTGGACCCTGAAACGATTTTTCAAACGGTATTAAATGAATTAGATGAGGAACTGCTCAACCTGCCGGAAGTTCAGAAAACAATCCATTTTTTAAAAAAAGAAGTGAAGAATATATACAGTGAGGAAAAAGTGGTCTGCCATGGTGATGTAAATCATAACAACTGGCTGCTCACAGAAGACAACCAGTTGTATTTAATTGATTGGGACGGGGCTATGATTGCGGATCCAGCAATTGACTTGGGAATGCTTCTATATTTGTACATCCCTGAAGAAAAATGGCAAGAGTGGCTCATGATGTATGGTGAAAAGCTAACCGACCATTTAAAGTTGAGAATGAAATGGTATGTGGCGCTTCAAACCCTTTCTTCCATTCAATGGCATAAAAATAAAAATCGATTAGATGAAATGAATAAGTGGATTGCATTTTTAAATGAAATCATGTAATTAAGAGAACTGGTCGATTTCATTTACCCATTGTGACAGATTCCCTTGATGATTGGTAATATGCTGATCCAAGTCCGCCGTTCCGGCACCTGTTTGGCTATATTGATAAACCTCCTGCAAAATGTTTTTCATATTTTGACTGACTTCTGTATTAACCATAAGCGATTTGACAAGACGTTCCAATTGTTCACACTCGGCCACGGTTCCACAGCAATCGGTTTGATGATTATTTAATATGTCCTTAAGCAATGTCACTTGGTGATTATAACTTAACGGCATGAGAGCACACCCTTTCAAGTTGGAATTTAAAAAGGAATTCACAGTTAGGTTGTGGATTCTTTTTTTGTTTATACATTTATGTAACCATCCATTATAACGAATACTAATAACAATTATTGTAATAGGAGTGTCAAAATGAGATTAAGAAATAAACCTTGGGCCAAAGAAAAAATTGAAAGTTATCCGCAATATATTGTCCCAAATCCTGAAAATTTTAAAGGAAAATGGCATAAAGTATTTCATAATGAACAACCGCTTCATATTGAGGTTGGGACAGGTAAGGGACGGTTTATAACAGAAATGGCAAAAGCCAATCCCCATATTAATTATATCGGAATAGAATTATATGACAGTGTCATTGTGACGGCATTAGATCGTTTGATTGAAGCAGATTTGCCAAATTTAAGATTGTTAAATGTTAATGCAGCAGATTTGGACAAATATTTTGCAAAGAATGATGTAGAACGCGTGTATTTAAATTTTTCCGATCCATGGCCAAAAAAACGCCATGAAAAAAGAAGATTAACCTATAAGGATTTTCTTAAACTTTACGAGTCCATTCTTGTTGATGGTGGTGAAATCCACTTCAAAACAGACAATCAGGGACTTTTTGAATATTCGTTAATGAGTTTTTCTGCTTACGGAATGTTGTTGAAATATATTAGCCTTGATCTTCATAATAGTGATTTTGAAGGCAATATCATGACAGAATATGAACAGAAATTCTCCGAAAAAGGAAACCGTATTTATCGTTGTGAAGTGAAATATCAAAATTAAGTTTACGTGGGCTGACCCAAAAAGGTCGTTAAAATCGACTTTTTTGGGTCAGCCTTTTTGATAAGGTAGATATTATTTGTTTGGAATAAAAAGCTGCAAAAAAATAAAAATCAACAGAAGAGATATAGAATATACGGCTCTATAATAAATGTTGGGGTTTTCATACAATTTTGGTCAAAAAAAAGACACGCAACCCCGTCATTCTTTTATACTTGAATTGTCCAGAAACAAGCAAAAAGAATGGAGTTGCGTGTACTATGAATTCTATCATGAATATCCCAGGATTAAAAGGCTGTCAGGTGATAAAAATGGAGGAGCGT
>NZ_JAAFZF010000077.1:0-8112 GCF_010614825.1 Neobacillus sedimentimangrovi | reverse complement strand
CAATAAAATGACGCTTAAATTCGTCTGTATAGGTAATCGCCTTATCGCTAACTGATTTTACATAAGGATTCTTCTTTAGTAGTTCTTGTTCTTTTTTCGTTAATAGTCTCTTCGTCATTCTAGTTCCGCTCCAACATCTTTTTTCTCATTATAAACAAAAGTACCCTACAAGAAGGACTTTTTTCAAAGTGTCCATCTTATAGGGTACATTTTACTAAGGAAAAGCTTTTTTATTTTATTTGGTCATGAGCAAAGAGAGTTTGTCAGAAAGGAATTGATTTGATCATACGGAATGAGCGGTCTGCAGAGGTTTCTAACCTACTAGTAAAGAAAGACAAAATTCGCTATTTTCGAACATTTTGTGTCCTTCTAATAAAGAATTACACCTTCCAAAATCGAAATAATCTTCCAGATGGTACTTGGGAAAAGGTGAGGGAATTGTGGGAAAATTTAATTAAAAAGACAATTGCTTGACCAATCAAACATCCTATTTTACAATGAGTTGGAATTTAATAGAGATGTACCTTCATATATCCTCGATAATAGGGTTCGAGAGTCTCTACCAGGCCACCGTAAATGGCCTGACTATGAAGGCAGAATTTATATTAGTGATTCTTATGAGAACTAGAATTCTGCCTTCCTAAAGAGAAGTGAAGGGAATTCTAGTTTTTTTATATTTAAATTTTTACGTTTAAAATGGTAATAACTAAAATATCCATACAAAAATGAGGTGGCCGTTTTGACTCAAAAGCAAGATATGATCATTGTATTAGACTTTGGCAGCCAATATAATCAGTTGATTACACGCCGTATTCGCGAGTTTGGTGTGTACAGCGAACTTCATCCGCATACCATTACAGCAGAAGAAATCCGTAAGATGAATCCAAAAGGGATTATTTTTTCTGGTGGACCAAATAGCGTGTATGATGAAAATTCATTCCGCTGTGATGAAGAAATTTTTGAACTGGGCCTTCCTATCCTAGGAATTTGCTATGGAATGCAGTTAATGACTGTTCATTTTGGTGGCAAGGTCGAAAAAGCAAAGCACCGTGAATATGGAAAAGCAACCATGACGGTGAAAAATCAATCTGCCCTATTTGGCGGCCTGCCGGAAGAGCAAGTCGTGTGGATGAGCCATGGCGACTTGGTTGTGGAAGCTCCTGCTGGATTTAGGATTGATGCAACAAGTCCGTCCTGCCCGATCACTTCAATGAGTGATGAGAATAGAAAACTTTATGCGGTTCAGTTCCATCCGGAAGTACGCCATTCTGTTTACGGTAATGATATGCTTAAGAATTTTGTGTTTAATGTTTGCGATTGCAGTGGCACTTGGTCTATGGAAAACTTTATTGAGATGGAAATAGAGAAAATCCGTGAAACGGTAGGCGATAAAAAGGTTCTTTGTGCCCTAAGTGGTGGGGTAGATTCTTCTGTTGTTGCTGTTTTAATCCATAAAGCAATTGGTGACCAATTAACCTGTATTTTTGTTGATCATGGATTGTTACGGAAAAATGAAGCAGAAAGTGTTATGAAAACTTTCTCTGAAGGCTTCCAGATGAATGTCATCAAAGTAGAAGCAAAAGATCGCTTCTTATCAAAACTAAAAGGAGTTACTGATCCTGAACAGAAGCGGAAAATTATCGGTAACGAATTTATTTATGTTTTTGATGATGAAGCGTCAAAACTTGAAGGTATTGAATTTTTAGCTCAAGGAACACTTTATACTGATATTATCGAAAGCGGCACGGCTACTGCTCAAACAATTAAATCTCATCATAATGTAGGCGGACTACCAGAAGATATGCAATTTAAATTAATTGAGCCTTTAAACACATTGTTTAAGGATGAGGTCCGTGCACTTGGTACTGAACTTGGCATTCCTGATGAGATTGTATGGAGACAGCCTTTCCCTGGTCCTGGGTTAGGAATTCGTGTTCTTGGCGAGGTTACAGAAGATAAGCTGGAAATCGTCCGTGAATCGGATTGGATCTTACGCGAAGAAATTAAAAAAGCTGGTTTAGACCGTGACATATGGCAATACTTCACTGTGCTTCCGGATATTCGCAGTGTAGGTGTCATGGGTGATGCGAGAACCTATGATTATACAATCGGCATTCGTGCGGTTACCTCTATTGACGGAATGACATCTGATTGGGCTCGAATCCCATGGGATGTTCTTGAAGTCATTTCCACTCGAATTGTCAATGAAGTACCACATGTTAACCGTGTTGTTTATGACATCACTAGCAAGCCACCAGCAACAATTGAATGGGAATAAGAATAAAATAAATACGAACGATGCAAAAAAAAGTTTTTTGCATCGTTCGTATTTTTTATTGACGAATACGTGGGTCGTTGGTATGATAAGAGTGAAGTTAATATTGTCGAATCGCGTCGTATAATGTTGGGGATATGGCCCAAGAGTTTCTACCGAGCCACCGTAAATGGCTTGACTACGAGGCAGTGATAAATGGTGAGACAGTTTTTTTCCTCCGTTTATTTCATTTGCCTAAAGTCTAAAGCTTCGGTAGAATGCCGAAGCATTTTTTATTGCAAAATAAAAAGAAATATGATGGAGGGAAAGGGAAATGCATAAGTACTTTGAGTTTGAAAAATACGGTACAAATTACCGCCGTGAATTTATTGGCGGATTAACGACCTTCTTGGCAATGGCCTATATATTAGTAGTTAACCCATTAACACTTTCACTGGCATCTATAGAGGATCTACCTGAGGCATTAAGGATGGATTATGGGGCTGTATTTGTTGCAACCGCATTAGCTTCCGCATTAGGTTCCCTTATTATGGGGCTTTTAGGAAAATACCCGCTCGCTTTGGCACCGGGCATGGGGTTAAATGCATTTTTTGCCTATACTGTTGTTCTTGGAAGTGGGATTCCATGGCAGCATGCCCTTGGTGCGGTGTTCATCTCTGGAGTATTTTTCTTAATTCTGACATTAACAGGGCTTCGTGAAAAAATCATTAATGCGATTCCAGTTGAATTGAAATATGCAGTAGGTGCAGGAATTGGTTTGTTTATTACCTTTGTCGGTCTACAAAATGCGAAAATTATTGTGAATAACGATGCGACTCTTGTAGGATTGGGCGATTTATCAAATCCTGATACTCTGCTAGCTATTTTTGGATTAATTATTACGGTTATCATGATGACAAGAGGGATCACTGGAGCGGTATTTTACGGCATGGTGATTACGGTAATTGTCGGAATGATATTTAAATTAATCGATGTCCCAACCCAAGTAGTCGGCAGTGTTCCAAGTTTAGCCCCTACATTTGGTGCTGCATTTTCATCCTTTGGTGATAGCTCTTTTTATACGACTGCCATGCTGGGAGTGATCCTTACCTTCTTCTTTGTAGACTTTTTTGACAATGCCGGTACATTGGTTGCGGTGGCTAACCAAGCGGGACTGATGAAGGATGGAAAACTTGAGAATGCTGGAAGAGCGCTGATTTCTGATTCGGTTGCTTCGACAGCCGGAGCTATTCTGGGAACTTCAACAGTTACCTCTTATATCGAATCATCTGCTGGGGTAGCGGCTGGAGCGAGAACAGGATTTGCTTCATTGGTAACTGCCGGGCTGTTTATTTTATCGATCTTTTTCTTCCCATTATTATCGGTGGTTACTGCACCTGTAACCGCACCAGCATTAATTATTGTCGGTGTGTTAATGGTATCTTCTTTAGGTAAAATTGATTGGACGCGTTTTGAAATCGCCGTTCCAGCCTTCTTAACAATCATTGCGATGCCGTTATCCTACAGTATTGCTACAGGAATTGCGATTGGCTTTATCTTTTATCCAATTACAATGCTTATTAAAGGCCGTGGAAAAGACATTCATCCAATCATGTACTTTTTCTTTGTGATCTTTGTTCTCTATTTTATATTTTTACAACATTAATGAGCTGCGTTAATCGCAGCTTTTTTCTATTCTATAGAGGAGAATGTAATTTAGACATGGAGATTGGTCTAGTGTAATAGTGAGGCGATTTTGTTCTCCGTTCTTTGTATTTACATAAATTTCAATTGGAGCGTATCGGAAGCAAATAGGCATTGCATGAACAAAAGTGTCCATTTGGGTGGAAATTATATAGTTGACTGATTAATAAAAAATTAATTTTCATTTTTTAGGTTATGTCGAATTTTGTCGGTTGACTTCACGAGACCTCTCAGATACATTTTTTAATATAGTGGAATGGCAAAGAGAGGCTAATGGGATGGCAAACCTAAAAATTGAAAAAGTTTTAAATAACAATGTATTAATTGCTGAACACCCCAAATTTAAAGAAGTTATTTTAATCGGAAAAGGGATTGGTTTTAACCGAAAACGAGGGGACTTTATCGACACGGATCGAGTTGAAAAATTGTTTGTTCTTAAAAACGAAAAAGAACAAGAAAATTATATCAAGTTGCTTCCTTATATTGATCAAGAATTCCATGAAGTTATTATTTCGACAATGGAACTAATTAAACAGCGAACTAACTCTGGTTTAAATGAACATATCCATGTAGCCTTAACAGATCATTTAATGTTTGCGCTCTCAAGGGCATCCCAGGGGATGAAAATTAATAATCCATTCTTAGTTGAAACCAAAACACTTTATAGGCATGAATATGAAATCGCTTCAGAAGTAGTGGAGCTCATTAAAGAAAAGACGGGAGTTGCCCTTCCTGTTGGTGAGATTGGTTTTATTGCTTTGCATATCCATAGTGCTCTTACCAACAAAAATCTATCTGAGGTAAACCAGGACTCGCAGCTTGTTAGCAGGCTGGTAGAGATGGTGGAGGAGCAATTTGATATTCAAATTGATAAAGAAAGTATAGATTATATGAGGCTTGTCCGCCATCTTCGCTTTGCGATTGAGCGGGTAAAGAAGGGTGAGATGGTGGCAGAGCCAGAAAAAATTGCAACCCTCTTGAAAGAGGAATATCCGGTATGTTATAATCTTGCGTGGAAGCTCATTAAAGTAATGCAGCAAACATTAAAATTGAAAGTTTTTGATGCAGAAGCGGTTTATTTAACCATGCATTTGCAACGTATACAAAATAAATTTAAATAGCTATTATTATTACGTGTTACTGATTCGATCAGGCATGAGTAAAAAGTATTGATTGAAATAAGGATTATGGGGAATTCTATGCCCATACCTTCATTCAATCGATCTTTTTCTCATGCCTTTTTGTTTTGCTTACCTAGAAAAAGCATTTGTTTAATGAGCTAGAAAAATATAGGAGGTTTCAAAATGTTCAAAAAAGCTTTTGGCGTTTTGCAAAAGGTTGGACGAGCTTTGATGCTTCCAGTTGCCCTTTTGCCTGCAGCTGGTATCTTACTTGCTTTAGGGGCTGCTCTTCGAAACCCTACATTATTAGAGCTTGCTCCATTCCTAGATAACAGTGTTGTAGACCTTATTGCAGCAGTAATGCAAAAGGCTGGAGATATAGTATTTAGTAATCTTCCACTGTTATTTGCGGTAGGTGTTGCCATCGGTTTAGCTGGTGGTGAAGGTGTTGCTGGTCTAGCAGCAATTATCGGTTACCTTATTATGAATGTTACGATGGGAACTGTCCTTGGGATTGAAGCTGCCGATATTGAAGGAAATGCAGCTTATACGCTTTCTTTAGGAGTTCCTACTTTAGCTACAGGGGTATTTGGCGGGATTATTGTTGGTATTATTGCCGCCTATATGTATAACAAGTTCTATGAAATCGAGTTACCTTCTTACTTAGGATTCTTTGCAGGAAAAAGATTTGTTCCTATTATTACAGCGGCAAGTGCAGTTATTTTAGGTCTTATCATGATTTTTGTTTGGCCGCCAATTCAAGCTGGGCTAAACGCATTCTCGCAAAATATGGTTCATGCTAATTTAACGGTATCTGCATTTATTTTTGGTGTAATTGAACGTGCATTAATTCCTTTCGGTTTACACCATATCTTCTATTCACCTTTCTGGTATGAATTTGGTGAATACGTGACTAAGGCTGGAGATATCGTTCGTGGTGACCAAAGGATATTTATGGCACAAATTACTGATAACGTACAAAACTTGACAGCTGGTACATTTATGACTGGTAAATTCCCATTCATGATGTTTGGATTACCAGCAGCTGCTTTAGCGATTTATCATGAAGCTAGACCTGAAAAGAAAGTAGTGGTAGGGGGATTAATGGCATCTGCTGCTCTTACATCTTTCTTAACAGGTATTACAGAGCCAATTGAGTTCTCATTCTTGTTTGTGGCACCTGTGTTATTTGCGATTCATACCATTTTTGCTGGTCTGTCCTTTATGACCATGCACCTATTAGATGTAAAAATTGGAATGACTTTTTCAGGTGGATTAATCGATTATATCCTATTTGGATTAATTAATCCGCAGACAAATGCATGGATTGTTATCCCTGTTGGTCTAGTTTTTGCGGTTATTTACTACTTTGGATTCCGATTTGCTATTCGTAAATTCAATTTGAAAACACCAGGTCGTGAGCTAGATAATGAGGAAAACGAGGAGCCAACTGGTAAAGCTGGATCAGCAGACCTAGCTGCTAATATTTTAGATGCAATGGGCGGTAAGGAGAATATTGCACACTTAGATGCTTGTATTACACGTCTTCGTGTATCTGTTAATGATATTAGCAAAGTAGATAAAGATCAATTGAAAAAGCTTGGTGCAGCTGGTGTGTTAGAAGTTGGAAATAACATACAAGCCATTTTTGGCCCACGTTCTGAAACCATAAAAGGTCAAATGAAAGATATTATGGAAGGAAAACGTCCTCGTACAACGGCTGTTGTAGAACCTGAAAAAGGTGTGGAACAACAAATTGAAGAGGTAAACCCAGAAGCATTACAAACCGAGCATAAAAATGAGGAACAGTTTGTTGCGCCGATTAAAGGTGAAATCAAACCAATTACTGAAGTACCAGACCAAGTGTTTGCTGGAAAAATGATGGGCGATGGCTTTGCGATTGTTCCGGAAGAAGGTACAGTTGTTTCTCCTGTTGATGGAAAAATCGTTAACCTATTCCCGACAAAACATGCTCTTGGTATTTTATCTGATGGTGGCCGTGAGATTCTAATCCACGTCGGAATCGATACAGTGAACCTAAAAGGTGAAGGTTTTGAGGCGCTTGTGTCTGAAAACGACCGGGTAACAAAAGGCCAGCCATTATTGAAATTTGATATTCAATACATTAAAGAACATGCGAAATCAACAATTACACCTATTGTCTTTACGAATTTGGCTGAAGGTGAAAAAGTAGAAATCGAAAAACAAGGTCTTGTTGATTTGAAGCAAGAGGGAATAATTAAAATTACAAAATAAAAATTACAAAATAGACGATAGCCGACCTGTTTATTACGGGTCGGTTATTTTTGTATAATTTTAATAATATATAGGATATTATTTCGGAAAAGTGCAATTGACCCGGCCAGAAGTGTATACCACTACTCAAGACGATTGCTTCTAATCGTGTGATGGTTATGCTGGGTAAAGTCTTATTTTAGAGGAGATCCCTCTAAGATATAGGGAACAAGAAGAACAGCTGGTAAGGTAGAAAGGGGTTTGGAACCAGGATACATGCGCTAGACAATTTTTATGAAAAAAATACATTTTCATCTTAAAAAATTTTATTAAAAAAACGTTGACGTTATTTTAACATGGTGTTATTATATTAAAGTAGTCGTTATTCGGGTTAACAATTTGAAATAAGTTAAAGAAGTTGTTGACAACGAGTAATTGACGTGATATATTAATAGAGTTGTTTCTAATAAGACAACTTAAATGATTGTTCTTTGAAAACTAAACAATCAAAAACGTCAACAAATCACAACATTTGTTTCTGTTGAAACGAAGCCAACGTTAATTTTATGAGCTAATCAACTTTTTTGGAGAGTTTGATCCTGGCTCAGGACGAACGCTGGCGGCGTGCCTAATACATGCAAGTCGAGCGGACCAATAGAAGCTTGCTTCTGTTGGTTAGCGGCGGACGGGTGAGTAACACGTGGGCAACCTGCCTGTAAGACTGGGATAACTTCGGGAAACCGGAGCTAATACCGGATAATTCATCCCCTCGCATGAGGGGGTGCTGAAAGTCGGTTC
>NZ_JAAFZF010000076.1:0-8584 GCF_010614825.1 Neobacillus sedimentimangrovi | reverse complement strand
TGAATGGAAAGCTTATGAATGGGGGAACAGTCGTAAAGGTTATTGGCGAATCTCAAAAAGTCCCATATTACACAGAACCCTTGGAAACTCCTATTGGAGTAACCAAGGGCTTAAAAGTCTACAGAAACGTTATGAATTCTTGCGTCATTTATCTTGATTGAACCGCCGTATACGGAACCGTACGTACGGTGGTGTGAGAGGACGGGGGTTAATCACCCCTTCCTACTCGATTAAAATTGAAGATTATACGCTGCTACCCAGGGCGCTTACGCTATTCTGGTAATAGGATAGATGTACTATGTCATATATTTATACTAGGAAACAAAAGACCATAAACTGGCCAAATCAAGTGAGAAACATTGTTTATTGTCAAAATGCGTACTATAATAGAATTATATGTTTAAATTTTTTGAATATTGATAAAAAGGAGGGTTACAATGACAGAGGTAAAGCCGTGGTTGAAAAATTATCCTAAAGAGATTCCTCCCACTTTAGAGTACTCCTCAGAACCTGTACAGCATTACTTAACAAATGCAGCAAATAAATATCCTGATAAAGTTGCTTTACATTTTTTAGGGAAAGAACTTACCTACCAGCAGCTTTATGAAGCGGCTCAGCATTTTGCTGGTTACTTACAAGCGAACCTTGGGATTGAAAAAGGAGACCGTGTAGCCATCATGCTTCCAAACTGCCCGCAAAATGTGATCAGCTTTTTTGGGGTATTATTCGCTGGCGGGATCGTAGTAGAAACGAATCCACTCTATACTGAACGGGAACTTGAACACCAATTGAAAGACTCCGGTGCAAAAGCCATTATCACATTAGACATCCTCTATCCAAAAGTTTCCAAAGTTATGCCACACACTGAATTAAAAGATATCATTGTTACAGGAATAAAAGATTTCTTGCCATTCCCGAAAAACCTCGTTTACCCATACATCCAAAAAAAACAATACGGCATTGTTGTAAAAGTAAAGCATGAAGGTAACACACATTTGCTTACCGAAATATTAAAACAGAAAAAGAATAAATTGAAGCAATACAGCATTGATATTGATGAAGATATTGCTCTGTTGCAATACACAGGTGGAACTACTGGCGTAGCCAAAGGGGTTATGTTAACCCACAAAAATATCATTGCCAATACAACCATGAATCAGGCTTGGGTTTTTAAAGCGAGAGAAGCACAGGAAGTAATATTGGGGTTACTGCCGTTTTTCCACGTTTATGGACTGACGACAGTGATGATTTTATCGATTAAGCTGGCAGCCAAATTGGTGTTATTGCCAAAATTTGATGTACTTGAAACACTCAAAACGATTGAAAAACAACGCCCCACCATTTTTCCAGGTGCACCAACCATTTATATTGGTCTATTGAATTATCCAGAATTAAAAAAGTTTGATTTATCTTCGATTAATGCTTGTGTCAGTGGCTCTGCTCCGCTTCCACAAGAAGTTCAGGAAAAGTTTGAGGCCATAACCGGAGGAAAATTGGTAGAAGGTTATGGACTGTCTGAAGCCTCACCGGTTACTCACTCCAATTTCCTATGGGGAGTAGAAAGAGTCAAGGGAAGTATTGGTGTCCCGTATCCTGATACCGATTCCAAAATTGTTTCGATCGAAACCGGTGAAGAACTTAGAGCTGGTGAAATTGGAGAAATCGTTATTAAGGGTCCACAGGTCATGAAAGGTTATTGGAACCGACCTTTGGAAACAGAAGAAGTCTTAAAAGATGGTTGGCTGTTTACCGGAGATTTAGGATATATGGATGAAAATGGATATTTTTATATTGTTGACCGTAAGAAAGACATGATTATTGCAAGTGGCTACAATATATATCCGAGAGAGATAGAAGAAGTATTATATGAGCACCCCGATGTAATAGAAGCGGTAGCAGTTGGAATTCCTGACCCCTATCGTGGTGAAACGGTAAAAGCTTATATTGTATTAAAAGAAGGTTCAACTGTAACAGAGGAAGAAATGAATGAATTTGCAAGAAAATATTTGGCTGCATATAAAGCACCCAAATTATATGAATTTAGAAAGGAACTACCGAAAACAGCGGTTGGAAAAATATTAAGGCGGAAGCTCGTAGATGAAGAAATGAAAAAATATGAAGAAGAGAGTAAAAAGCAGGCATAATACTATATTTTTTTTGACTAAATAAGCTTGTCTACAAAATTTTTGAAAAATAAAGTATTTCTTGACATATTTAAAAATAAAAATTATTATAAAAATATGAATGATTATTCATTCATATTTTTATATTTTAATAATAAAGGATTTGATAGTTTTTTCTTCAAAGGAGGGATAAAAATGAAAAAAATGAAGCCTAAATATATGCAAATAATTGATGCGGCGGTTGTTGTAATTGCTGAAAACGGTTACCACCAAGCACAGGTTTCCAAGATCGCCAAGCAGGCAGGAGTGGCTGATGGAACAATTTATCTATATTTCAAAAATAAAGAAGACATTCTTATCTCTCTCTTTGAAGAAAAAATGGGACAATTTGTTGAAAACATAGAGGAAAAAATAGCAGGAAAAAAATCGGCAGCAGAGAAATTATTAATGATGATTGAAACTCATTTCCAACTCCTTTCTGATGATCACCATATGGCCATTGTTACTCAGCTGGAATTGCGCCAATCCAATAAAGAGCTTCGTTTAAAAATAAACGATGTTCTTAAAGGTTATCTGCAGCTGATTGATAAAATTATTATGGAAGGAAAGGAAAGTGGAGAGTTTTCAAGCAGTCTGGATGTTCGCCTATCCAGGCAAATGATTTTTGGTACAATCGATGAGATTGTTACCTCGTGGGTAATGAGTGAGCAAAAGTTTAATTTAAGGGCACTGGCACCGAAAGTCCACAGTCTCCTGGTAAACGGACTAGTTAATTGCCAGTAATAAAGGAATAGGAGGGTTTTTATTGGAGAATTTAAATTGGTCACATGAGGATGGTATTGCTGTCATTACATTTAAGCGTCCACCAGCAAACGCTCTTTCAACAGGGTTATTAAAAGAGTTATCTGCGGCACTAGACGAAATTGAATCTAATCGTCAGATCCGGGTAGTCGTTATTCATGGGGAAGGTCGCTTTTTCTCTGCAGGGGCAGATATTAAGGAATTTACGACAGTCAGCTCATCAGGAGAGTTATCCACATCGGGCCAAGATCTAATGGAACGTATTGAGAAGTTTCCAAAACCAATTATTGCAGCCATTCATGGTGCCGCACTAGGTGGAGGGTTAGAATTAGCAATGGCTTGTCACATCCGCCTAGTTAGTGAAACGGCAAAGCTAGGCTTGCCAGAGCTTCAGCTTGGAATCATCCCTGGTTTTGCAGGAACACAACGCTTGCCAAGATATGTAGGTGTCGCCAAGGCAGCAGAAATGATGCTTACTTCTGAACCGATCACAGGATTGGAAGCGTTTCAATTTGGGTTGGCCAACCATGCTTATCCGGAAGAGGAAGTGTTAAATCAAGCTTTAAAACTTGCTGGAAAAATTGCCAAGAAGAGTCCTGGATCGATTAAAGCCGTTATTGAATTATTAAACTATGCCAAAACAAAAGAGTTTTATGAAGGAACAAAGCGTGAAGCTGAACTGTTTGCTGAATTGTTTGTTACGAATGATGCGAAAGAAGGCATTCAGGCGTTTATCGAAAAACGTGAGCCAAACTTTAAAGGCGAATAATTTTTTCATTGGGAGCGCTGAGCGAGTGCTCGCTAGGAAGCTTTTCATATTTTTTTATCAATAATTTTCTCAATCTTTCAAACAGAATAAATGTTTGGATTCTTAGGAGGGAACTAAATCAATGAACATTTTTGTTTTAATGAAGAGAACTTTTGACACAGAGGAAAAGATTACTATTTCCGGCGGGAAAATTAATGAAGATGGAGCCGAATTTATCATCAATCCTTATGACGAATATGCGATTGAGGAGGCAATTCGAGTCCGCGATGCTCATGGTGGAGAAGTAACCGTTATTACTGTAGGAACGGAAGAATCAGAGAAGCAGCTGCGTACGGCTCTTGCAATGGGGGCTGATAAAGCGGTCTTAATCAATATAGAGGATGATATTGAGAACGGCGACCAGTTTACAACAGCAAAAATTCTTGCTGAATATTTGAAGGATAAAGACACCGATCTGATTTTAGGAGGAAATGTTGCGATTGACGGCGGTTCCGGCCAAGTTGGTCCACGTGTGGCTGAGCTATTAAATATTCCTTACGTAACAACCATTACAAAGCTTGAAATTGTCGGTACAAAAGTGGTTGTGACCCGTGATGTTGAAGGGGATTCCGAAGTCATCGAAACAAGCCTTCCGCTATTAGTTACAGCACAGCAAGGTCTTAATGAACCGCGCTATCCATCACTGCCAGGAATCATGAAAGCAAAGAAGAAGCCACTTGATGAATTGGAATTAGACGATCTTGACCTTGATGAAGATGATGTAGAAGCAAAGACGAAAACCATTGAAATCTACTTGCCTGCGAAAAAGGAAGCAGGAAAAGTTTTATCTGGCGAACTAGCAGATCAAGTGAAGGAACTTGTTCACCTGCTTCATACGGAAGCAAAAGTGGTCTAATCGAAAATTTTTAAAATTGTTTGCAGGGGGTAAACATAATGTCAAGAAAAGTATTGGTATTAGGAGAAATTCGTGACGGACAATTGCGTAATGTATCTTTCGAAGCAATTGCTGCAGGAAAAATAGTGGCAGAAGGCGGAGAAGTAGTTGGTGTCTTACTTGGTCAATCTGTAAGCGCTTTAGGAGCGGAATTAATTCAATACGGCGCTGACCGTGTCGTTGTAGTAGAAAATGACAAATTAAAGCAATATACTTCTGATGGATATGCACAGGCACTTTTGGCAGTCATTGACCAAGAAAAGCCGGAAGCCCTAGTGTTTGGTCATACAGCATTAGGAAAAGACTTATCGCCTAAAATTGCAGCGAAGCTTTCCTCCGGTCTAATCTCCGATGCAACTGCTGTTGAAATAGCGGGAGGAAATGTAGTCTTTACAAGACCAATTTATTCCGGAAAAGCATTTGAAAAGAAAATAGTTACGGATGGTTTAATTTTTGCTACTGTTCGTCCAAATAATATTGCGCCATTAGAAAAAGACGAAAGCAGAACTGGTGAAGTATCTTCCCTATCTGTAGAGATTAAAGACCTTCGTACAATTATTAAAGACGTCGTACGTAAAGCTACAGAAGGTGTAGACCTTAGTGAAGCAAAAGTCGTAGTTGCCGGTGGACGCGGTGTAAAAAGCGCAGAAGGTTTTGAGCCGCTCAAAGAATTAGCTGCTGTATTAGGTGGTGCAGTTGGTGCTTCACGTGGTGCATGTGATGCAGAATATTGTGATTATTCCCTTCAAATTGGGCAAACGGGTAAGGTTGTTACACCTGACTTATACATTGCTTGCGGAATTTCTGGTGCCATCCAACACCTTGCTGGTATGTCCAACTCTAAAGTAATCGTTGCAATTAACAAAGACCCTGAAGCGAACATCTTCAAGGTGGCAGATTACGGAATCGTTGGCGATCTTTTTGAAGTCGTTCCAATGTTAACTGAAGAGTTTAAAAAGCTAATAGTTCATTCCTAATATAATGGCTGTTGTTGATTATGTTTTAAATCAGGTCATTCTCAATAATGTTTCCAACTTCTACAGGTTGAAGGGAGCCCCGACAGCTTTTAAAGAGGTAAATTGTTTCCTCGAAACTCGTGGAAAAAAAGGGGCCAAAACCATCAATTAACAGCCAAAAAATTAGGGCGAACGGATGAATTCCGTTTGCCTTTATTCGTGTCTTGACAAAGAATACTTATGGATAATTTAGAGAACATTAGATGTGAAACAGATTATTAGCATCAATTTCTATTCAGTGTTATACTTTCGATATGATTTAAGTAATTTATTAGGAGGTCATTGAAAAATGGCAATTGCACATTTAACAGATCAAAATTTTGCTCAAGAGACAAGCTCAGGACTTGCTCTTGTAGATTTCTGGGCACCTTGGTGCGGACCTTGTAAAATGATTGCACCTGTGTTGGAAGAACTTGACGCTGAATTAGGCGATAAAGTAAAAATCATGAAAATTGATGTGGATGAAAACCCACAAACTGCTTCTCAATTCGGTGTAATGAGTATCCCAACATTGTTAGTGTTTAAAGATGGTGAAGTTGTTGACAAAGTGGTCGGCTTCCAGCCAAAAGATGCTCTAGCAAGCATGCTACAAAAACACATTTAATGTTTCTAACCTTGGCTAGTAAATACTGGCCGAGGTTTTTATTTTTCCCATAAGACTCCGCTTTTCTTTATAAACGGTTTGCTTTAAAATTTTAATGAGGAAAATTTAGAAGAGAGGAGCGGCCAGAATGAATGAAATAATCAAACAAAAGCTTTCTTTACTGCCAGATCAGCCTGGCTGCTACTTGATGAAAGACCGTCAAGGTACCGTTATTTATGTTGGTAAAGCCAAAGTTCTTAAAAACCGCGTGCGTTCATATTTTACTGGATCGCATGACGGCAAAACCCAAAGGCTTGTTAATGAGATAGAAGACTTTGAATATATTGTCACATCATCTAATATTGAAGCATTATTGCTTGAATTAAACCTGATCAAAAAATACGATCCTAAATACAATGTCATGCTAAAGGATGACAAAACGTATCCGTTTATTAAACTGACCGCGGAACGACATCCGAAGCTGATCATAACAAGGAAGGTTAAGAAAGATAAAGGTAAATATTTTGGGCCCTACCCAAATGTGGGAGCGGCCAATGAAACAAAAAAGCTACTTGATCGGATTTACCCGCTTCGGAAGTGCTCGACTTTACCCGATCGAGTTTGTTTATATTACCATTTAGGGCAGTGCCTTGCCCCATGTGTCAATGAAGTGGATGAAGAACAATACAAGCAAATGACCGATGAAATTACCCGTTTCTTAAATGGCGGGTATAAGGAAATTAAAAAAGAATTAACGGAAAAAATGTCTGCAGCTGCAGAGGAACTCGATTTTGAGAGAGCTAAGGAATATCGCGATAAAATCATCCATATTGAAACGATTATGGAAAAACAAAAAATTACGATGACTGATTTTACAGATCGTGATGTGTTTGGCTATGCAGTCGATAAAGGATGGATGTGCGTCCAGGTGTTTTTTGTCCGTCAAGGAAAGTTAATTGAAAGAGACGTATCCATGTTCCCAATCTACAATGAACCGGAAGAAGAAATCTTGACATTCTTAGGACAATTTTATCAAAAAGCAAATCACTTTAAGCCAAAGGAAATTTTGATTCAGGATGAAGTGGATTTACCGCTGGCCGAACAACTGCTTGGGGTAAAGGTTCTTAAGCCGCAACGCGGGCAAAAGAGAGATTTGGTCAAAATGGCAGTGAAAAATGCTAAAATTGCTCTAAATGAAAAGTTCTCTCTAATTGAAAAGGATGAAGAAAGAACCATTAAGGCAGTTGAAAATTTGGGAAAATACCTTGGTATTTATACGCCGCATAGGATTGAGGCTTTTGATAACTCAAATATTCAAGGAACGAACCCGGTTTCCGCCATGGTAGTTTTTATCGATGGAAAACCGAATAAACGTGAATACCGCAAGTATAAAATTAAATCGGTGCAGGGACCAGATGACTATGAATCCATGAGAGAAGTGACGAGAAGAAGGTATTCAAGAGTCCTAAAGGAAGGTTTACCGCTTCCAGATTTGATTATTATTGATGGTGGGAAAGGCCATGTTGAGGCAGTTCGAGATGTGTTGGAAAATGAACTAGGCTTAGATATTCCTCTTGCTGGTTTGGTGAAGGATGAGAAGCACCGGACATCTCAACTATTATTCGGAAATCCTTTAGAGATTGTAATGCTTCCGCGTAACAGTCAGGAATTTTATTTGCTACAGCGGATTCAAGATGAAGTTCACCGTTTTGCTATTACCTTCCATCGACAAACCCGCGGGAAAAGCGCCTTTCAATCTTTACTTGATGATATCCCCGGAATTGGAGAAAAGAGAAAGAAATTATTGTTAAAAGAGTTCGGCTCTGTAAAGAAAATGAAAGAAGCCGGAATTGAAGAATTTCGGGCAATCGGGTTACCTGAGAATGTGGCAAAAGAATTGTACGAAAAACTTAGAAATGACTGATTGTCAGAAAAGAATGTCTATGCTATACTTAGTGAAAATTGAATAATCATCACTTGGATGTTTAAGTGAAGGTAGAGGTGCGAACTTCAAGAGTAAAAGTCCGGAGAAGGATGAGCTTCAACGATGGGCTTTGAAAGGGGATGTTCGCCGAAGTGAAGAAAGGCTCATTTCTTTCTTTGCTGGTCCAGTGTTGAATAAATACTGGATTGTCAAGACGATTCGTCTTGGAGCGCTATCTTTCATTGTTTAAACAGGAAAGAATATATTTTTTTTGTGTTTAAAAGCAATGAGAGAGTGCTCTCATTGCTTTTTTTATGTGCGCCCGGCATGTACATGAACTATAGGGTGTAAGTCCCGAACCCCGAAGACAGAAGTAGAGGTTAGCCAAGAGCAAGGGTGTCCGTGGTGACGCGGAATCTGAAGGAAGCTGGAGG
>NZ_JAAFZF010000075.1:0-8939 GCF_010614825.1 Neobacillus sedimentimangrovi | reverse complement strand
GCCTCCAGCTTCCTTCAGATTCCGCGTCACCACGGACACCCTTGCTCTTGGCTAACCTCTACTTCTGTCTTCGGGGTTCGGGACTTACACCCTATAGTTCATGTACATGCCGGGCGCACATAAAAAACAAGGGCTAAATAGCCCTTGTTATGAAAAATTTACGGTCTAGGTCCCATTGGTGCTCCTGGTCCCATGCCCGGAGCTCCAGCACCGAATCCGGGGCCAAATCCAGGTCCGCCCATGCCATAGCCAGGTGGAACATTTGGCATCGCATTTGGTAAGGCATTTGGTAAGGCATTTGGTAAAGCATTTGCAGCTGGCAATACTTCCGGCATTGCTCCTATAGGTGGACATTGATTGCAGCAATCTAAATGTTGATTGCATACATCTTGGGCACACGAAGTAGTATGCGGACAATAATGTTTATGTTGGAACAAATGATGATTTACAGTTGTTGTGTGTACAGGATGAATGTGCGGAACCACCGTTGTGGAAAAAGTATGATTTACAAAATGTTTAGTCGGGTGTATAACTGGTGGAGCAAAATTACAACCTAAAAACATAATAAGATCTCCTTTCTAATGTTCTGTTTACATTAACAGCCTATGTTGAAAGGAGTACTCTTGTACTAATGAAAATACCTATTTTTTCTTTAGACAAATTAGTATGTTATAAGCCAGTTAGTCTTATAAAAATGAATAGAAGCTATCTTTTAAACTTGAAAAAACAACAGCCGTTAAACAAACAACAACAAAAAATAAATATAGAATTGCTTTATACATAAAACCAGCTCCATCTAAATACAGTCGATTTTTTCTCAACACAATATTAAATTTTACATTTTTAATACAATATTAACAATATGGAATTGCTGATTTATGCAAAAAAAATTTGAACATTTTGTTACAAATTTAATCAACTAGAAACAACAATAATTATTATTTATTTTTTAAAACTCACCTTGATGTATTTAATAATTTTCTCTTTATACGTTCTTGTCTTAACTCTAATTGTTCCAAAGATTGAATGGCCGGTACATTTAAATTGCTTTGTTTTACCCTTTCAATTGCCCGTTGACAAAATTCATATGCTCTAGCCAAATCTTTTATTCTATGTTCATAAATTTTAGCAAGCTCAACATATGCCTCAATCTTCATTTGCTCATCTCCAAAATCTGCCACTTCTATAAATAATTGTCTGGCATTTTCCCATTCCTGATCTTTTTTATATTGATAAGCCAAAGTTAATTTTGCCTTACAAGATGTAAAATCGCTACCAGTTGCAATGTTCTTTAAAACACTTTTGGCTTGTTGCTTTTCCCCTATCGCTGCATACCAGCGTCCTACTTCATAGATCTCCGCCCTCGATTGATCCTGAGCCACACCACACAATTGAAAGGACAAATGTGTGTATAGTGTAATGAGTGACAGTATATCCATTTCATTATGCTTAAGCACGTCAAGCATACCATCAGGCCTTTTACTTTCAACAAAATCAAAATAAATCATCGGAGCCAAAAATCCAGGGATGTCGTCTTTCCTTTCTACCCCAAGTACTTCCTTTTCCACAATCACTAATTTCATCCGTTCTAATTTATGCTTCCAGAGTCTTCTGGCCGCGTGAAATAAATCAAAATGACCAAAGGGGGGGAGCTTGGGTACATGTTCCCTTATAAGAGTATGCCTTGTTTTAACCTGTGGCCAATCAAAAGCCTTCCCATTATATGTAACCAATGTTTTATAATTTATCCTTTCTAAAAAGCTCTGATATAAGGGAACCTCTGCTCCTGGTTGTGGAAGGATATGCTGTCGTACAATAATTGATTCATTAGATAGGCTAGCATAGCCTAATATGAAAATAGTATTGCCAACCCCGCCTCCAAGTCCGGTTGTTTCTGTATCAAAAAAAAACAATTCCTCTGCATTGTATCCTTTCGCTGATAATGGATGGCCATTTTTATTCTGATTCCATAGTTTTATTGCTGTAAGAAAATCTCGAAAACGATAATGGCCATGCTGATAAGATAAAGGGTAACTTATTTCTCGAATTAAGCAGTAGTCCTGATCAAAGAAATAAGGGAAAACATTTTCTTTTTCCCACATTTCTTTATAAGGTACATGAATGACATTCTCGTTTGGCGGCTGTTGGATTTTATTTTTAGATGACTGATCAATCGATAAATGAGGCTTTAACCGACTTATTTTACTCCTTAATGACATATCTCTACACCCTTAGTTAATGAAATCTGGTTTATAAATGTATCTATAATCTTTAATGCATCACTCTTTGCACTAACACTTTTCATATCAGTTCCAATACAAGAAGGACAGCCAGCCTCACACTGACAGTGATGGATCATTTTTTTTGTTGCTTGAAATAATTCTGCCATTTTATGATAAAGTTTTTCGCTCAATCCTACCCCTCCCGGGTATCGATCATAAAAAAAGATGGTAGGTTTTTCATTATGATCAGCTTTCACTTGTGGAGTGACATGAATATCCTGTGGGTCAGTCATCACAAATAATGGTGCAACTGCACGTAAGGCATGTGCAGCTCCAATCATTCCTTGTTCAAGCCGCTCATTTCCAAGTTCGGTTAATGAGTTATTCAAAGAAACCCAGGCAGCATTTGTATGCAGTTCTTCCTCTGGTAAATGAATAGGACCAGAACCGATATTTTCATGTGTTTCAAATTTGATTTTTTTAAAAATGGTAGCCATTGCTCTCACGCAGACATCACCATATCCAATTTCAGCACCATCTAATTCTTGAAGTTTGTCTATCTCTAACACTTTCATCTGAACTGCTAAATTAGCATCTGTAAAATAGTCCACATCTACTTCTCGAACAAACGCTTTTTTCTCTTCCCAATCCAGTTTTTCCACCTGAAATTGTTTACCCTGATGTAAATAGATGGCTTCCTCATGAAGTAATGTCATCGCTGAAAATCGATCCATCTCGCCAATAACCTTCACATTGGCTACATTCGTTTGATCGATTATAACGACATTTTCCTGAGAAGCCGACCTTAGACTGATATTATGGGCCGGAAAGGAATCATTCATCCAATACCATTTTTCCCCGTTCTGATAAAGAACGCGTTCCTCGGTCAAATAATCTAACAATTCCTCTGTATCTAATTCTCCAAATTTCTCCCCTTTTTTAAATGGCAGTTCATAAGCAGCACATTTCATATGATCTATTAAAATAATTAGATTATCAGGGTGAATCCTTGCTGTCTCTGGACTTTTATTGAAAAAATAATCCGGATTTTGAATGATATATTGATCAAGTGGGCTTGAGCTAGCAACCATAATGACAAGGGATTCTCCTTGTCTCCTACCTGCTCTTCCAGCCTGTTGCCACGCACTTGCGATCGTACCTGGATACCCTGACATGATACATACCTGAAGTTGGCCAATATCCACCCCTAATTCCAGCGCATTCGTACTAACAACCCCATATATTTCCCCTGACCGCAGACCTTTTTCAATCTTTCTTCTTTCCGTTGGAAGGTATCCTCCTCGATATCCCATTATGGATTTAGTCCCCAATTGATGTAGGACTAATTCCTGTAGGTAGGTTAGGATAATTTCTACTCTTACTCGGCTTCTAGCAAATACGATCGTTTGAATTTTGTTTTTCAACAATTCACCAGCAATCTTTCGGACCTCTAATGTAGCACTTCGTCTAATATTTAATGGCTTATTTACGATCGGAGGATTATAAAAGAGAAAATGCTTTGTCCCAGTAGGAGCACCATTATTATCGACAAGATCCATTTTCTTTTCTGTCAATTTTTCCGCTAATTCCAATGGATTGGCAATCGTTGCAGATGTGCAAATAAAAATCGGATTGCTTCCATAATAATGACAGATCCGCCTCAATCTTCTAATCACATTTGCCACATGACTGCCAAAGACTCCACGGTACGTATGAAGTTCATCAATCACTACAAATTTAAGATTCTCAAATAATGAAACCCATTTTGTATGATGAGGTAAAATTCCCGAATGAAGCATATCTGGATTTGTAATGACAATATGGCCTGCTTTTCTTATCCTCTGGCGAATATTTGCTGGAGTGTCACCATCATATGTATAGCTATTTATATCGATCTTTGCCTTCTCAATGAATTCATTCAATTCACTCTTTTGATCTTGAGCTAATGCCTTCGTCGGAAATAAATATAGAGCTCTTGTTCCGGGGTCAGTAAGCATCGTTTGGATTACCGGAAGATTGTAGCATAATGTCTTACCAGATGCAGTTGGAGTGACTGCTACAATACTATTACCCTTCATAATAGTTTCATAAGCAGTTTGTTGATGGGTATACAACTGGTCAATCCCCCGTGAGATTAATGCTTCCTTCAAAAGTGGATGTAAATTTTCTGGAAGCGGAACAGTCTGTGCAGGTCTCTCTGGAATGGTGCGCCAAGCAACAATATTTTTTTTAAAGTCATCATTCATTTTAAATTCAGTTAATATATCTTGAAGATTTTTTTTATATTTCATCGTACTCACCTCAATACTTTCATTTTAACGAATAAACGTTCGGAGAAAAAGTATAAATCAAGAATCTCTAAGAATTTCACCGTTTTATTTTCCACTTCTATACTTTTTTTGCGTATTTTGTTCATAAGATTTAATATTAGAATAAAAGAGTATTTAATTTTTGTTAAAATAGAAGTATCGCAATATATTTTGAAGGTGATTCAATGAAAATAGAAGAAATTAAAAAAGTATTATCTGAGTTCACATTGTTTCGTTCATTAAATGATACCGAATTATCCAAGATAACCGACATTGCAATTGTAAGGGAATGGAAAAAACATAGCCATGTTTTCCATCAAGGAGATCCACTCGAAAATGTCTATTTTATTTATAGTGGGAAAATAAAAATTTATAAAAGTGATATAAGTGGCAAGGAACAAATAGTCGCGATTATGAAAAAAGGTGAAATGTTTCCTCATGTAGGCTTTTTTAGAAAAGGCAACTATCCGGCCTTTGCAGAAGTACTTGAACCTTCCGTTCTAATTGCAGTTCCCATCACACGATTTGAACATGTTCTAATCGAAAATCCCGAACTTTGTATAAAAGTATTTAAAGTTCTTGGGGAAAAAATTGTTGATTTGCAAAATCGGTTAGAGGAACAAATTTTAAATAATACGTATGAGCAAATTGTAAAACTTATCATTCGACTCGCTCAAAAAGACGGTAAAGAACAAGAAGATGGAACCATTCTTTTAAAATCTGAATTTACAAATAAAGATCTTGCTAATATGATTGGAACAACGAGAGAAACAATCAGCCGTACACTAACAAAAATGAAAAAAGATGAGTTAATTGAAGTGGATAATGACGGAAACATGATAGTTGATGTTAAACTTTTGATGGAAGAAATAAATTTAATCTAGAATCCTACACCGCAATCATTTAATTGCGGTGTTTTTCTTTTTACCTAGGGGGAGGGCACCTACCTTGTTCAAACTGCATATATTATCGTGAAAATACTGGGAAAGTGAGGTTTTTAAGTTGTCTTCTAATCCCCCAAGAGATCATAAAAACTCAAAAAAACCTGAACCTTTTGGAGAATTAATGAAATCCATGAATGAGTTTTTTAATGAAAAACCGATCAAAGGTTTTCTCCAAACAATGGATGAATTTTTCAAAAGACCATTTCCTTTTGATGCTGGCTTTCGTATTGATTTGAGAGAAACAGATAATGAATATATCGTTACTGCAGAGCTTCCAGGTGTAAAAAGAGAACAAATCCATATTCATGCTAATGGAAATTACTTAACCATTACTGTCGAAAATAATGAATTGGAGACTAGTGAGGATGAAAGGAATCACAGTTTCCAAAGGAGATATCTAAGGCAGCACTCAAGCAGAACGATTACACTCCCCCAATCCATTAATGAGAAATTGGTGAAAGCATCCTATAGGGATGGATTGTTACAGATCAAGATCCCTCGTATTAAAGGAACTGTTATTGAAATCGATGATTAATTTTTTTCTGCTAATATTTCAGGACGGCAAAATGCCGTCCTTCTTTATGTTTTAAATATACCGCCAAAACTTTTAACGAGAGATGTCACTTGTGAAACTGCATTCATCATTTGACCAGCAGTATTAATCATTTTGTTGAGGTCTAAAGTTCCATCTTGTGATTTAAATGAATTCATGAAGGATTGAAATCCTCCTGGTGGTTTAGGAATAAAGCTTTGTTTTGGATAAGGATTCATTAATGGATACCCACTCATGTGTTGATACGGATTTGTCATCATTTCCTCTTTTGGTTGCAATGGGTTTTGAAATAAAAATTGAACATCTTTCTGCAAATGATTCTGGTTATAATTCATGTGTGTTTGCATAATACCAGATTGAAAATTTTGGCCAAATGGTTGTATTGTATGCGGTACATTTACACCTTGGTATAAATTGGGGTTCAGGCCACGAATTTGCATTGGAGGTTGATACATAATTGCCTGATTTCGATAATCCTGTTGCCCATCCCATCGCACTCCAAATGAACCCTGATGAATCATTTGTGATGGAAACCCATAATGAAAATTGTCCATCAGTCTCATTTTGCCAAACACAGGCATACATCTCCTCCGCATTTTTCTCTGTTACACACTATGAAAATTAACTCTAAAAGGTGTTACATCAAAATATTGAGGACTGTCGCAAACAGAAGAATTTTGTCTGAAGTTTAAATTTTTTAAAAACTAAGGAATTTTTTGTTTTATGGTACGATAGAAAAAATGGTGAAGGAGGATCTACTATGGACATTAGCGAAATTAAAAGCAGATTTTTTCAAAGTCGTGACTACAGCACTGAAGATGTTAATGCATTAATGGATTTTGTTAAAAAGGCCTATATCCACAACGAAATTAGCATTATAGATTATCGCAATTATGTCCGTGAACTTGAAAAACTAGGAGCGGTTTTACCTGAACATACCGCTGATGACTCCCTCATCAAAAATAGTAATTAAATTTAAAAGAGATGCTTCTATGGTATTATCCCCTACAGGTAGACAGTAAAAAAAGAGGACATTTGATATGATGTTCTTAGGAGTCTACCTGGGAGGGGATTTTTTTGGCTAAAAAAGGACAAACCTTTAACTCATATTCAGAAGAGCTTAAACGTGAAGTCGTTCGTTTGAAATTGGAGGAGGGATGGTCTTATCGACAACTTCGTGAACATTTTGGAATTAAGAGTGATGCACAGATTGCAGAATGGGTCAAGAAATTTCGAAATGGCGAGTCGTTTAAAGATCAACGTGGAGTATGGAATCGTAAACATTTTTCGAGTTTAGAAGAGGAAAATGCTTATTTGAAAGCACAGGTTGAATACTTAAAAAAGCGCAATCCAAATCTACATGGGAAGGAGTGGTCCTGAAAGCTGATCGGTTTCATATTATTGATGAACTACGAAAAAAACAGAGACACCTACTGTCATGGCTGTTAAAAATTGCAGAGGTTTCAAAGGCTGGATACTACAAGTGGCGCAAGAACCATTCGAACATGTCAAGACGTTTGGAAGAAGACCTTTTGTTGAAAGAACATATTTTAGCTATTCATAAGTTACATCCGTACTATGGATATAAACGCATGACAAGGGCATTATCCAGAGAAGGGATCGTTGTCAATCATAAGCGTGTGCGACGTTTAATGAGGGAGCTAGGTATAAAATCGGTAATTCGGAAGAAACGACCTTTCTACGGCCTTAGAGGATCTGTGGTATTTCCGAATGTATTAAACCGCGAATTCTGTGCGGAGATTCCGTTACAAAAACTCGTAACGGATATTACCTATGTACGTGTTGGAGATACATTTGCTTACTTGTCTGCGGTTTTAGATTTATATAACAATGAAATAGTCGCATGGGAACTTTCTGAAAGAAATGATCTTAGTTTGGTATTAAACACCTTGAAACAACTGGAGGGGAAGCCGTTTGGCAAGAATGCTCTCCTTCATTCCGATCAAGGATTTCAGTACACGACAAAATCATATGAGAACCAGCTCAAAGACCTCAAGATTCAAGGAAGCCATTCGCGAAGAGGAAATTGTCATGATAATGCATGTATCGGAAGTTTCTTCTCACATTTAAAGACAGAGAAGTTGTATTTAGTGCGCCCAAAAACGATCGAACAGGCTTATCAGGCTATTCAAGAATATATTCATTTTTACAACCACAGTCGTTTTCAAGAAAAATTTAACGGTCTTTCCCCGATTGAATATCGAGAAAAGACCGCAGCTTAATATACTCTTTTTTTCATTGTCTACTTGACAGGGTTATGTGCACTAGGCATCTCTTTTCATTTTTTGAAGTTCTTTCTTAACCTCTAGCAAAAAATATTCAACTGTCCGATACATATCCAAAAACCTTTTTTTACTTGTTTCTGAAAAAAATGATTGAATAGATAATTGTTCTATATAACTTGAAATGGTATCTATCTGTTTTAAATGTATAGTTTTTGGGGAAGCCTCTGAAAGCCATTTTTTCATTAACATATTCCACTCGTCATTTACAGCCTTTACCTCATCCACAAAAGGTTTAATTATTTCATAAAAATCCTTTTTATCCCCAGTTTCTTTGACTTCATGAAAATTTTCCATATATATCTTATGGTACATTATCAGTTTCTCTGTTTTATTATATAACTCCTCTTGCATTTTGATCTCCCCGGTTAATACAAGTCGAGTAGGAGGGGGTGATTAACCCCCGTCCTCTCACACCACCGTACGTACGGTTCCGTATACGGCGGTTCAATCAAGATAAATGACGCAAGAATTCATAACGTTTCTGTAGACTTTTAAGCCCTTGGTTACTCCAATAGGAGTTTCCAAGGGTTCTGTGTAATATGGGACTTTTTGAGATTCGCCAATAACCTTTACGACTGTTCCCCCATTCATAAGCTTTCCATTCA
>NZ_JAAFZF010000074.1:0-8974 GCF_010614825.1 Neobacillus sedimentimangrovi | reverse complement strand
ACTAAGTAGGTTATGAAGGGTACTTCACGTATCCATCAGACCTCCCCGGGTAAGAGTGTAATCTTTCCTTCCATCCATCTGCTTCATTTACTCTGTATCACCTTCGGCAGAAAGGGCTTTGTTTTGTTGTGCAAACTCACCCAGTGATACCTAGCCTCATATGAAGTTCGTGTTCCTCAGATCGGAAGTTTGCCGCTCGCTTCCTTCAGATTCCGCGTCACCACGGACACCCTTGTGTTAAGCTAACTGCTACTTCTGCCTTCGCAGCTCGGGACTTTCACCCTATAGATTACACCCATGCCGGGCGCACATAAAAAAATCATCGCCCAAAATTTAAGCGATGATTTTATTTATCTTAAAGCTTCCATCTATTAAGCGAAAAAGACAAGATAGATTATGCCCAGCAGTAAATACAAGCCACATAATCCTAGAAGTACTTTTGCTAATTTTTCCACTACTTTCTCCCCTTACGATATTCCTGCACCAATGACAAAGGAAAGCCCGATTGATATGACCATAGAAATTAAGCCTACTGCTCGATTATCATTTTGAATTTCTTCATCAATTTTGAATTTCGGTGTTAAAAATTCAAAGATAAAATAGCTGATGATTAAAAGGAGAAACCCGTAAATACCCCAGCCGATCATGGCAAGTAAAGAGTTATGATTTTCAATGGTATGACGAAAAATATTGGCAACCCCAAAAATTTTCCCTCCTGTTGCCATAGCCACAGCCAAGTTTCCATTTTTAATTTCTTCCCAATTTTTATATTTGGTGACCATTTCAAAAAGAGCCAAAAAAACAACTAAACATAAAATAACAACACTATAGTAGGCTGCAATTTGTATATAAGCATTTTCCCAGAACTGGTTCATCCGCTCTCTCCCCAGATATAATTTAAAAGACACTACGTCCAACTCATCATTTTAGATAAGCTTTCCATCTCAGCTTAGTATTATTTGAATTCTACAATTGTTACTCCGGTTCCCCCTTCACTAGCATCTCCAAAACGAATATTCTTTACTGAACGATGATTTCGCAAATATTCTTGAACTCCTTGCCGTAAAGCACCTGTTCCTTTTCCGTGAATAATGGAGACCCGTGGATAATTGGCCAATAGTGCATCGTCAATGTATTTTTCCACCTTTAATAAGGCATCTTCATACCTCTCACCGCGTAGGTCAAGCTCCAATTTTACATCGGCATCCCTACCCTTTACAATTGCCAGCGGTTTTGTTTCCACTTGCTTTGGAGTACCAATATATTCTAAGTCTTTTTCTTTTACTTTCATTTTTAAAATTCCAATTTGAACCTGCCATTCCCCTTCTGAAACTTTTTCAACTAAGCTGCCATTTTGATTAAAGGTGAGAACCTTCACTTCATCACCTGGCTGAAAGCGGTGCTTTTTCGTTTTCTTCTTGGCGGGCTTTTCAAATTTCGGAATTTCAGGCGCTGCTTCATCAAGACGACGTTTCGCTTCGATTAATTCGTGTTCTTTAATTTCTGCATGTTTTTCTATTCGCATTTTGCGCAAGTCACGAATGACCTGTTCGGCTTCTTTCTTCGCCTCTTCGACGATTTCCTCCGCTTTTTCAGCGGCTTTTTCCAACATAGCGTCTTTTTTCTCGTAAAACTCAATCATTTGTTTTTGCAAATCTTTATGAAGCTTTTCAGCCTGTTTTAACAAATCCCGAGCTTCCTGATGTTCGATTTCTGCCTGACGCCGGCTTTCCTCAAGGGAGGCAATCATTTTATCAATTTGATTCGTGTCTTCACTTACATGAGAACGGGCCGCTTGTATCACTCTTTCATTTAATCCAAGGCGTTTAGAGATTTCAAACGCATTACTCCGTCCTGGTACCCCTAGTAATAGCTTATAGGTAGGACTCAAGGTTTCGACATCAAATTCAACACTAGCATTTAATACACCCTCCCGGTTATAGCCATAAGCTTTTAATTCCGGATAGTGTGTAGTTGCAACTACTCGTGCCCCTCGTTTGTGGACTTCATCCAAAATGGAGATTGCCAAGGCTGCCCCCTCTTGCGGATCCGTCCCAGCCCCTAGCTCATCAAACAAAACAAGACTGTTCGAATCTACCCGATTTAATATGTCAACGATATTTACCATATGAGAGGAGAAGGTACTTAGACTTTGTTCAATCGACTGTTCATCACCGATATCTGCATAAATAGCTCCAAAAACAGCCAGCTCTGAACCGTCCTGTGCCGGTACTTGTAGACCTGCTTGAGCCATGAGTTGACAAAGGCCCAATGTTTTTAAGGATACGGTTTTTCCCCCTGTGTTCGGTCCTGTAATTACGATAGTAGTATAATCTGTACCAAGAATAATATCGTTTGCGACTACTTGATCCATTGGAATTAACGGATGTCTCGCTTTATAAAGGACGACTCTCCCTTCATTATTCATGCTTGGCTTAGTGGCTTTCATTTTTTTCCCATAACGAGCTTTTGCAAAAATAAAATCCAGATTTGCCAATACATCTACAATTACCTTTAAGTCGTCTGCATGCTCAGCAACTTGTGCGGATAGTTCAGTAAGGATTCTTTCAATTTCCAGCTGCTCCTTTACACGGATATCTTGGAGCTCATTATTTAATTGAACAATCACTTGGGGTTCTATGAATAATGTCTGTCCAGAGGAACTTTGGTCATGAATAATCCCACCATAATGGCCACGGTATTCCTGTTTCACAGGAATAACATATCGATCATTACGGATCGTGATAATCGCATCAGATAGCATTTTTTGTGCACTAGACGAACGAATCATGCTTTCCAATTTTTCACGGATCCGTGCTTCGTTGGCACGAAGCTGATGCCTTAACGACTGCAACAGCACGCTTGCCCCATCCAATACTTCGCCACTCTCATCTATCGCTTGTTTTATTGCTTGTTCTAAATTTGTTAACGGGATAATCAGGTCTGCTTGCTCGCGTAAAATAGGAATTTCTGTCCGTTCATCATCTACTTCCTCAAGGAAACGTTTCATTTGTCGGCTGGCATAAATGGTGCTTGCAATTTGAACAAGTTCCTGTGAACTCAATACACCACCAATAACCGAGCGCTTAATATGAGGTCTAATATCATAAATCCCTGATAATGGGACATTCCCTTTAATTCGCAACACTGTTGCTGCTTCATCCGTTTCCTCTTGAAGCTTAACGACCTCATTATAATCACTTGATGGCACAAGATTTTTTATCTTTTCACTACCAAGCGAGGAAGCAGCATGCTCCATTAGCTGCTCCCTAACCTTCATGAATTCTAATACTTTCAAAACTCTTTCTTGCATGGAGATGAACCTCCTTTTCTCATAAAAACCTTTTATCTATTGTGTAAGTAATTTAATAAGTCATTTTTATCAAGTGTATTAATGACGGTTGACTTTTTGATCCAACCCTTTTTCGCTGTTGAAACACCGATTTCCATTTGTTTTAATGTATCCAACATATGGGCATCTGTATTGATTAAAATTTTCACGCCTGCCTCTTGCGCTTTTCTTAAATGCTCAGCTGCAAGGTCAAGTCGGTTCGGATTAGCATTTAATTCTAAGGCCGTATTTGTTTCTTTTGCCAGTTGAATCAACATATCGATATCAACATCATACCCTGCACGGCGGCCGATCTTTCGTCCGGTTGGATGAGCGATTAAATCAACATGTCCATTTGTTAGCGCGTTTTTAAGGCGCTCCATGATTTTTTCTTTTGGCTGAGTAAAACCCGAGTGAATGGAAGCAATGACAAAATCTAATTCCGCCAATACATCATCTTCATAATCCAATGACCCATCTGGTAAAATGTCCATTTCCACACCGGATAAAATCAGAATGTCATCATATTTTTCATTTAATTTTTTTATCTCTTCCTTTTGCTGAAGCAGCCTCTCCCGGGTAAGTCCATTCGCAACTTTTAGATACTGAGAATGGTCAGTAATGGCTAAATACTGATATCCTCTGGCCCTACATGCCTCAACCATTTCCTCGATGGAATGGGCTCCATCGCTCCAGGTTGTATGCATATGAAGGTCACCCTTAATGTCCTTCAGTTCAATAAGATCATAATCGGCTGAAAAGGTGTCAACCTCTTTGCCATCCTCTCTTAATTCAGGAGGAATGAATGGAAGGCCAAAATGCTGAAAAAACGCTTCTTCGGTATCAAAGGTGAGAATCTTACCCGTCTCCATGTTTTCAACACCGTATTCGCTTATTTTTTCGCCGCGTTCTTTGGCAAGCTGTCTCATACGGACATTATGCTCCTTTGATCCGGTAAAATGATGAAGCGTAGTGATAAATTCCTCCGGTTTGACTAACCGGAAATCACAGGATATATCATAATCAAGTTCGAATATGATAGAAACTTTTGTATCACCAGCACCAACTACTTCTTTTATTTTTGGTAGCTTTAACAATTCTTCACGAACCGTTTTAGGCTCAGTTGTGGCGATGATAAAATCTAAGTCCTTGATTGTTTCTCTCATGCGTCTTAAGCTTCCCGCTCTTGAAAAACGCAAAATTCCTGGCATTTCAGAGAGAAATGTTTCAATCTGTTCTGCTATTGGAAGCATATAAGCCAGCGGCAGACGCTCAGGTCTTGAACCGGCATTAGCTAACGCACTCAATATTTTTTCTTCTGTTTTTTTTCCAAAACCTGCAAGTGTCTGAACCTTCCCTGCTTCACAAGCCTCTTTTAAGCTAGATGCATCTGTTACCCCTAATTCTTTATAAAGCTTTGCAATTTTCTTCCCACCAAGTCCTGGGAGCTGCAATAGCGGGATTAAGCCTGCCGGCACTTCTTCTTTTAGTTCATTTAGCACCTTTGACGAGCCTTCTTTTATGTATTCTTCCATGACGGCTGCGGTCCCCTTGCCGATTCCTGATATCGTTGTGAAGTCATCAATTTCATTGAGGCTACGATCATCAGCTTCCAGAGCGGCAGCTGCTTTCCTAAAAGCAGACACCTTGAAAGGATTTTCCCCTTTTAATTCCATATAAATCGCAATCGTTTCTAATAAACGGATCAATTCTTTTTTATTTGCTTCCATGTTTTCCACCTGCCTATTACCATTTATTTTAACCTGATTGTTCAACAATAGAAAAACTTCTCTTGTCCAGAGAAGTTTACGCCGCTGTATTATTGATCCACCAGCTCTTGATTTGCTCTGAAAGGATCGGAGTGTAATTAACAACCGCCTCTGCCATGAACGACTCTTCCAAAGCGTTTTGCAATACATCAATTGGAATTAAGGCGGCAATATATATTACAATGAAAATAATTAAATACACTTCCAAAAAGCCTAATAGTCCTCCTGCCCAAACATTTAGCTGTTTTAATACAGGCAGATGGGCAATAAAATCCAACATGGAGCCAATTATTTGCATCAGTATCTTTACGGCAAAGAATATAATGACAAAGGCAATTGCCCGATAAAATGCCGTTTCTAGGCTGCCAGAGTTTGTAAAAATGGTTAATATGCCTTCTCCACCAAAGTTTGGATAAGGTATCCATAGGGTTAATTTTGGAGCAAGATCATCGTAGTATAAATAAGCAGTTATGTATGCAATAATAAATCCTGTTAAATGAAAGGCTTGAAGAATAAAACCTCTTTTCAAGCCTACAAAGAATCCAATGATTAGTAATATTAAAATTGCTATATCTAACATAATGGCTTATTCCTTTTCTTTTTGTAAATCTTTTTTTAAACGTTCCAGCTCTTCTTTTAATTTAATATAATCATTGACTGCATTAACTGCTGTTAGTACAGCCAGTTTATTCACATCCAACATCGGATTCTTGGAACTAATTTCGCGCATTTTATCGTCAACTAAGGAGGCTACATGCCGAATATGACTAGGACTTTCTGTGCCTACAATTGCATATAGCTGTCCGAATATATCAACGGTGATTTTGTTTTTCTGTATGTTTGACAACGTAAATGCCCCTTTCAAAGAATCCTACAGTATATCATAACAGAAATGGGTTTCATCGAAAAGTGATACAATGTATCGAACGATAGATTTAATAGAAATGTGGTGTTAAGAAATGGGAAATGTAGTTTTAGTGTTTAGCATGGACAAGATTTTGGAGATGAAAGAATATTACAGTACATATGTATCGAATAAAGTCCCATCCGGAGGCGTGTTTGCCGCAAAACTTCCAAATTGTATGATAACAGCCTATAAATCAGGAAAAGTATTGTTTCAAGGGAATGATTGTGAAAGGGAGGCAGAAAGATGGAGAAGTTCTTCAACTATTGGCACTTCTAGGGAAAATCATCCGGTAGCAAAATCACAACGTTCGATGAACAGTGAACTCCCCTCTAATATTAGTGAACTATCTGTCATTGGGTCCGATGAAGTGGGAACGGGAGACTTTTTCGGACCGATTACCGTTGTAGCTGCTTATGTTAGGAAACAAGATATTCCTTTATTAAAAGAATTGGGTGTACGAGATTCAAAGAATTTAAATGACGAAAAAATTATTGAGCTTGCAAAAATATTAAAGGGCATGGTGCCATTTTCCCTAATGACATTGAAAAATGAAAAATATAATCAGGTGCAAAAATCTGGGATGTCTCAGGGAAAAATGAAGGCTCTGCTTCATAATCAAGCAATTTTGAAAGTACTAGAAAAAATTGCCCCGGAAAAACCAGAAGCTATTCTAATTGATCAATTTGTTCAGGCTAACACTTATTTTCAGCATTTGCAAGGACAACAGAGGATAGCTCGAGAAAATGTTTATTTTAGTACAAAGGCTGAAGGGATTCATCTAGCTGTGGCAGCGGCAAGTATTTTGGCCAGGTATGCTTTTATTCAATACATAAATCAGTTGAGCGAGGTAGCTGGATTTAAAATCCCAAAAGGAGCAGGTTCCCAAGTGGATGAAGCAGCTGCCAAGCTGATATTAAAGAAAGGCCTTGGTGTGCTACCTTCCTTTGTGAAAATGCATTTTGCAAATACAGAGAAGGCAGTGGAGATTGCCAATAAAAAGAAGGGATAAGGAGATAAGAGAGGCAATTTTTTAATCGCTATAATGTTGGAGGGAGAATATTACTATCTATATCATAAAAGCAGTTTTTCAAAAGTTGATAGTTACGAATTAACGAAAACTTGCTTTAATTTTGCCATTAATCCAATAACATCTTTGGAATTGTTAGATGACGAAGTAATTGACTTTATAAAAGATTTAAACCAGATGGGGATTTCAATTGACACATTAAAGGGAGCTTTATATGAAACTTTCAAATGAATTTCTTAAAGTTAAATTGATTTTAATAGGAGTTATTAATAGCTTAGGTACAGCGATTATTTGGACGGGTCTTCCCGTCTATGCTTATCATTTAACTCATTCGTATTTGTATTCCTCAGCATTGTTTATCACTGGAACAGTTGCAAGTTTATTTGCAGGCTCATAGGAGGAAAATTAGCTGACTTTAAGACCCATCGTTTAGTTATTTTGTTCAGTCTGCTCAGTAATTTTGTAATATTTAGTCTGATTTTTTTGGTTTTCACATTAAAATCTCATATATGGATGTTGTTTCCATTAATATTATTAACACAAGTATTTGGAACGATTTCTCTAGTTAATCAAAATATATGGTTTAGTAGTATAGTAGAGAAAAAGCAACTCACTAAAGAATTAAGTTCAAGAAATTCTTGGGTACTTACATCCAAAACTATTGGCTTTACAACCGGCCCCCTGTTATTTCAATTTCTTGAACAATTCACTGTTTTAATAAATATCTTGGAAATCGGATTATCTTGTGTTCTTATTCTAAGCATTAAAGAAAATCGAACCCTGAAAAGCAAACAACAACTGTCTTTAGATATGGAAGAATTTAAATATGTCACAAAAAACAAAATTTTACGTAATTATAACTTCGTTTCATTAATAGATGGATTTATTACCCCACTTGTTATAAATCTGTCTGTTTTTGTATTAAATGATTTTTTTAAAGTGAGTTCTGAAATTGTTTCTTTATATTGGCTTTTAGGCGGAATAGGATCAATTGCAGGAAATCTTATTCTATCAGTAATATATTAGAACGATCACCACAATTCCTTGCATTTTATTCTTTTGTATTTTTAACAGGTGGAATTTTTCTTATGTGGGTTTCAAAAAATGTTTGGTTATACTTAATAGGTTTTTTGCTATTCTCTGTAGGTAATCCTCTTAATTAATACAATCATTCGATCACATGTATTTAATTTATCAGACTCAAAATATAAAGGACGATCTTCAGCTGTTCTTACATTCTCTAATGATATTGGAGCGTTGTTTATTTTGATTACATCTAATTTTTTAATCTACTCTTCAGGAATTCATATAATTTTACTGGGATTGGTTTGTTTCTCGCTGATAAAAATCATATTGTTTCTAAAAACATATATTCAAAAAATTCAGAATAATGCACGAGAAAGGAGTACCTCTGATATCTTTTATTAAAGGTGTTGGTTTGAGTTATAGAGTAGTTTTCCAAAATGACTTGGAAGAGTTGCGAAAAGATGTAAACTTTCTTGAAATTATTGCAGAATCTTATTTTGATGAAAAAAGAATCGAGGAGATTATAAAGCTAAAAAATTATTTTCCACTTATTCCACATGGTTTATCGTTGTTCATTGGTTCTTACGAGGATATTCCACTACAAAAAAGAAAACTATCACTTTTTTATGTAACTGACTTAGTGAACTTTTCCTGTTATAAATGAGTGAATGAGACATCAGATCGGTTCATCCGACAATATTCTAAGAGTTAATTTTAAGTATGTTTTCCTTTAAAAAATTTCTTTTATGGTTTTTCGGTAATTCTTCATAAACAAAAAAGAGTATCCTTGCACATAACCCTGTCAAGTAGACAATGAAAAAAAGAGTATATTAAGCTGCGGTCTTTTCTCGATATTCAATCGGGGAAAGACTGTTAAATTTTTCTTGAAAACGACTGTGGTTGTAAAAATGAAT
>NZ_JAAFZF010000073.1:0-9088 GCF_010614825.1 Neobacillus sedimentimangrovi | reverse complement strand
TTAACCCATAGTATGTCGCGAGTAGGAAGATGTATTGATAACGGACCAATGGAATCGTTTTGGGGAACCCTTAAAAGTGAGAAATATTACTTACATAAGTATGAGACATTTGAGGAATTGTCAAAAGATATTGATCATTACATTTACTTTTATAATAACGAAAGATATCAAGAAAAGCTAAACGGCCTTAGCCCTGTTGAATACAGGTCTAAAGCCGCATGAATCATTTTTTATTATTTCCACTGTCTACTTGACAGGGGGCAGTTCAACGCATTTGCGTGCTTTTTTTTGAAATTATATAGGTTTTGAATTAATAAAGTTATCATGAAAAAATTTTTCTCATAATATTGATGTTATTTAGAAACTCTCTCCCATCCTAGACCGTTGGTTCATTACCGGAGTCCTTTCTCATCCAATGGACAATAAACGTCCCTAAGAAGACACAAATAAGTAACCCAAAGAATACGATTTCGTTCATATGGTACCCAAATGGTGAAACAATCATTTTTACCCCTATTATAGCGATTAACACAAAAGAAGTTGCCTCAAATTCTGGTACTCTTTTAATCAATCCGAGAAATAACTGTGCTGCCCCCCGCATCATTAATATGCCTATGATACCACCGATAAATAAGACCCATTCTTGATCAGAGACACCTAGGGCTGCCACAATACTATCAATACTAAATGCAATGTCCATCATCTCCACGGTCAAAATCGTTCCCCAAAACCCCCATTTATGTCGATCGACTTCTTCTTCCTCCGCCTTTTCCTGGAGTAAATTTTTTAAGGCGATGTATAACAGATAATGTCCAGCAACGATCATGATCCAGCCTTTTTGTATGAAAGAAATGCCAATGCCAATGATTAAAAATCGGAATAAATAGGCACCAAAGATTCCGTAGAAAAGGGCTTTCCTCCGCTGTTCCTTTGGTAAATGCTTCACCATCACCGCTAACACCAACGCATTGTCTGAGGATAATAATCCTTCTAATAGGACCAGTGATCCAATGACTCCCCAGCTATACGGATCTAAAAATATTTGTTCGAAAGCCTCTAGCGAGAAAAATGCACGATAATGATCGATGATTTCTTGTAGAACCTTCTCCATTTTATTACTTTCTCCTTTTCTATTCCCGTTGTCTGACAATCTACTTCCGAAATGAATGTCCTTTTCTAGAAATGTATGATAGGAATAGCCATATATGTCCAAAGAAAAATAAAAAGCGATCCATCACGGATCGCTGATTATAATCACAGATCATTACATGCTTATTTTTGTAAATGTAATTTTGATAAAGAAGGTCGACCATTCTGCCAACGAACATGGACGGGTAAACCAAAATAATCTGATAGTCGTTCCTCTGATAGGATTTCGTCCGTTGTCCCGGCAGCAAAAACTTGTCCTTCTTTTAATAACATCGTTTTATTGAAAAGCGGTAAAATCTCTTCCACATGGTGGGTAACGTAAATAATCGTGGGTGCCTTGTTGTTTTTTCCAATGATCTCAATGGATTCTAACAATTTTTCACGAGCAATAAAATCAAGCCCATTTGAAGGTTCGTCTAAAATTAATAATTCAGGATCAGCCATGAGTGCCCTTGCAATTAATACACGTTGCTTTTCTCCTTGGGATAAGGTTTCATAATTTTGGTTGGCATACTCTATACACCCTAGCTCCTCCAGCAGACGAATGGCTTTTTTTCTCATTTCATCGGTCGGTGTTTCATAAAGTCCAATCGAGGCAAATGCTCCGCTCAATACTACCTCAAAGGCATGATCCCCCGGATAAAACTTTTCCTGAAGGGAAGACGATACAAAGCCGATTTTCCTTCGCAATTTTTCGCCGAGATACGTTTTACCGAATTCCATCCCTAGCACATGGATACTCCCGGTTGTTGGAAAAAAGTAAGCATTTAATAGATTTAAAATGGCTGTTTTTCCGGAACCGTTTAAACCAAACAGCACCCAATGCTCTCCATTTTCAATTTGCCAATTTACGTTTTTTAAAATATGCTTCCCATCCCGTACCAATGTAACATCCTTTAATTGTACGATCATTTCTATTTCCTCCAGTAAAATCTATTAAGTAATATATTATCAAAATTTTTAAAAAATAGAAATAAAAGAATATTAGAAATAGTCCCGGATATGGAAAGCTGCTAATATGAAAAGGTATGAACATACATTTTTTATTCTGCCAGCGAACGATATTGACCACTATAATAGATAAGAGGCTCTCCCCTATGTTCATTCACCTGTATCTCTTTCACTTTTCCAATAAACAATGTATGATCCCCTTCCACATGTGCGGCTGAAACCTCACATACTACTTGGGCAATCGCCCCTGGCAATACCGGCACTCCACCAAGTTGATCAAATGAAACTTCCCGATTTTCTTTCAGTTGACCAGCAAAAATCATGGAGAGTTCCTTTTGTTCTGCTGAAAGGATATTTACAGAAAACTGTTTGCTTTTTTTCATGTATTCAAGCATTTGTGCTTTTTCTGCTATGGAGACTACTACGAGTGTCGGATTCAGGGAGACCGACATAAACGCATTCGCTGTCATTCCGTGGACTTTTCTATCCACCTCTGTAGCCACCACTGTCACACCTGTTGCAAATTTCCCCATCGCCTGTCGAAAAAGACGTTCGTTCATCGTTATTCCTCCTTGAAATAATCCTCCATTCATGACTATGTTCAAGAGCGGCCATTCATGAATAAACCTTTCACCTATTAACTATGGGAAGGAAGGTATGATTTTTTTCATGTTGAATATATTCATATTAATCATCCATTTACACTGAAAAAGAAAAAAACTAGGAAGCAAAAACCTCCTAGTTCATTTTATTCTTCTTCTCCACCAACTAAGAAATCAGGGTTTAGATCTTCAAACTCTTCGTCATCTACATCCAATCCCCATTCATCCTCATTGTCTTCACAGCCTTCGGGATTGACCCGAACACAAATTTTGGTCTCGCCAATTACCTCAACAAGAAACTCTCTTTCCACATGAACAATGATTTTATTTCCATTTGGAGAAATCACTGCTTCACATGTATTAGGCTGTTGAAGAACTTTAGCCACAATTTCATTGTCTTCTAAGCAATCGTGATCACGGTATTTTAACTTAATGACATCTGTATATTGTACACGTTCAGTTACTACTTCAGTTTTCGTATTATCATTATAGGAGTACCATACATTGATGTCATAAGAGCCGTGAATTTCGACTGTCTTGCCAACTTTTTTCGCGTTGTATTTATGGTTGATAACCCAACAACCTAACACGCTTGTCGGATTATGTGCCGGGCTAATCGTATGATTGGACTTGGTGTACTTTCGTCCTTTCGCTACTACGGCCTTCGCAAATATCTCTCTATATTCTCCCATTTCGCGCGAACCCTCCTCATTCAGTTTCATTTCATCCTATGCGAATGTCTAGACTAGTGTGAAAGTAAATCTTGGAATGCTGGAAAAAGTTTATTCATGATTTCATCATATGCGGGATGTCTAGGTGTGTGCCTTTGGACAAATGCTTAGATAAATAGATAAAAAAAATAAGCCAAGACTTTTAGAAAGTCTGGCTTATCATCATTAATGGTCATGATCGCAATCATTATGGCCTGCACATGCAGCGCCGCCATTTCTCAAACTGGCACCTGTTTCACCACGGAGTAAATCCCCGCCTGTTGAAATAATAATTTCATCTGTGACAGTATTGGAAATAGTGGTAGCAATTAGCTGAAGCAAATCATTGACTTCAACTTGTGATTGCTTAAATTCTTGTACAACCGGAATTTCATCTAATTCTTGCTCCAGGGAAGCCAATTTTGCTTCAACTTTTTTTAATGCTTCTGATTTCCCATAATGTTGCAGATTAACAGCCTGTTTCTGTAATCCTTTTATATCGGAAATTAACATACGCACTTTAGGATTTTCATGAATTTTTGCTTCTGCACGTTTGAAGAAGTCCACTTCATCTGTTTCTGCAATCATGCGTGCCAATTCTTTAGCACGAGCGACGATTTCGTCTTTTGTATACTTCGCCACCTTATTTCACCTCTGCCGCTTCTAATTCTTCCACCATTTCTCCGTTTAATGACCATGTTTTTGCTTCAGTAATTTTTACTTTCACAATTTTTCCAATGGCTGATTTCGGACCAGTAAAGTTAACCAATTTATTCTTAGTCGTATAACCAGCAAGAACGTCAGGATTGTTCTTACTTTCACCATCAACAAGAACCTCTACAATTTGGCCCTCATATTTCTTCATCGCTTTTGCGGAAAGTTCATTCACAAGATTATTTAATCGTTGCAAGCGCTCCTTTTTCACTTCCATTGGGACATTGTCCTCCATTTTTGCTGCTGGAGTACCTTCCCTTGGAGAGTAAATAAAGGTATAGGCTGATTCAAATCCAACTTCACGGTAAAGAGATAGAGTTTCTTCAAACTGCTCTTCCGTCTCATTTGGATATCCAACGATAATATCTGTTGTTAATGCGACATCAGGGATCGCTGCTTTAATTTTTCTTACAAGTTCAAGATATTGTTCACGAGTATATTTTCGTGCCATTATTTTCAATACTTCAGTTGAACCTGATTGAACTGGCAAATGAATATGATTCATTAAGTTGCCGCCTTTGGCCAATACTTCAATCAAGTGATCATCAAAGTCACGTGGATGGCTTGTTGTAAATCGGATACGAGGGATATCGATTTTACGAAGCTCATCCATCAAATCGCCAAGCCCATATTTGATATCTTCAAAATCTTTACCGTACGCATTCACGTTTTGACCTAGCAAGGTAATTTCTTTATATCCTTGTGCTGCTAACTGGCGTACTTCTTGAATAATTTCTTCCGGACGGCGGCTGCGTTCTTTACCGCGAGTATAAGGAACAATACAATACGTACAGAACTTATCACAGCCATACATAATGTTAACCCATGCCTTGATATGACCACGGCGCTCTTTTGGAAGGTTTTCAATGACGTCACCTTCTTTAGACCAAACCTCTACCACCATTTCTTTTGACATATACGCTTCATTCAAGATATGCGGCAAGCGGTGAATATTATGGGTTCCGAAAATCATATCCACATGTTGATACATTTTTAAAATTTTGTTAACGACTGACTCCTCTTGGGACATACAACCGCAAACCCCAAGTAATAAATCAGGGTTTTCCATTTTTAATGCCTTAAGATGTCCAAGCTCACCAAATACCTTGTTTTCAGCATTTTCACGAATCGCACAAGTATTTAATAGAATAACATTGGCATCTTCTGGGCGATCAGTTGGTTCATACCCTAAGGCTAAAAAGATTCCCGCCATTACTTCCGAATCATGCTCGTTCATTTGACATCCATAAGTTCGAATATAGAACTTACGGCCATTTCCCATTCCACGAAATTCTTCTGGAATAGCAAAGTCATTATGATATTTTACTTCCTCTTTACCGCGCTTTTTTGCTTCCTTCAGAGAAGGAGCGGTGATTACACGTTCAAAGTATTTGCTGTAATCCTTGGCGGATTTTTTGTCCGAAGAATTAGCAGCGACTGCTTGCTGACCTTCTAATCGTTGTTTTTCATTCATGATATATGTGATCCCCTTTCTAGAGATAATTCATCTAAAAAAATTTTTTCGTGCATAAAGATTGGGGGTTATCTGCACATTATTATAGTATAAAGCTTTATGGATATGAAAACAATAGCAAATCTAGGGCATACACCCTTGCAAAAAAAATCCCGAGATTCTCACTCGGGATTTTTTTAAAATATTGCTTACATAAACTCAGCAACTAATTTATCAAAGTAATTTTGATCGAGTTTTAGATCAGCTTTTGATAGTGGAGTTTCTGAATAGCCATGAACTAATTCTTGGTAAGATTTTTGTTCTGTATTTTGATAAATCAGACCAGTAACTAATCCATTATATTTCATTAATGTTTGCATGGCCATTTCACGGTTATGTGGATCATACCCTTCCACATCACTTAGCTTTGTAAGATTTTCTTTAAACCAGTCATAAGTATTAACCTTATTATAAGTTACGCAAGGGCTGAATACATTAATTAGGGAGAAGCCCTTATGCTTAATTCCTGCTTCAATTAAAGCAGTAAGATCTTTTAAGTCGGTTGAAAAGCTTTGAGCAACAAATGTTGCACCAGCAGTAAGAGCCAATTCCATTGGAGAAATCGCTTGTTCAATGGATCCAGATGGAGTTGACTTTGTTTTAAAGCCTGCTGCAGAACGAGGAGACGTTTGTCCTTTTGTCAATCCATAAATTTGGTTATCCATTACAATATAAGTAATATCAATGTTACGGCGGATCGCATGAACGGTATGAGCCATCCCAATCGCAAATCCGTCTCCGTCACCACCAGAAGCAATGACTGTTAGGTCCCTGTTAGCCATTTTCACTCCCTGTGCAATTGGAAGAGCACGGCCATGGATTCCGTGAAAACCATAAGAGTGAATATATCCGGAAATACGTCCTGAACAGCCGATACCAGAAATGACAGCTAAATTTTCTGGCTCTAAGCCAACATTTGCAGCCGCACGTTGTAATGCTGCTTGTACAGAGAAGTCACCACAGCCAGGGCACCAGTTGGGTTTCACATCATTTCTAAAGTCTTTAAAAGTGGCCATTTAGAACAACTCCTTACATTTTGAATAAACTTCATGAGGCAGGAACGGATTTCCGTCATACTTCAAATGATTCACAATTTTATTGGCATGACCAACATTCATTTTTAAAATATTGGCTAATTGTCCAGTTGCGTTATTTTCTACAACCACAACTTTTTTCGCTGATTGAACAAGTGGAAGAACCTCGTCAGTTGGGAATGGATGAATTAAACGAATATGTGCATGGTTCACTTTTAATCCATCTTTTTCAAGGCGTTCCATCGCTTCTTCAATTACCCCGCGTGTAGAATTGAAACCAACGAATAAAACATCTGCTTCTTCATGCTTCACATTTTTATGAACTGGGGTATTAAAACGAATATTTTGGATCTTGCGCATCCGCTTATCCATTTGTGCTTTACGGTTTTCCGCTAATTCGGACGGTTTACCTGTCTCCGCATGTTCAACACCTGTTACATGGTGGATTCCATTTTTCATACCTGGTAGAACACGAGGGGAAACACCATCTTCTGTTACTTCATAGCGTTTGAAATAAGCCTTACCTTCCAATTCAGGAAGCTCATCAGTAATTAATTTACCTCGTCTAATTTCAACCTTGTCAAAGTTTAAAGGTTCAACGGTTTGTTTACCTAATGATAATTGCAGATCCGATAATACAATTACTGGTACTTGATATTCCTCAGCAAGATTGAAAGCTTCTGCTGTATCATAGAATGCTTCTTCTACTGTACTTGGCGCCATTACAATTTTTGGAATTTCACCATGAGTACCATAAATCATTGCCATAAGGTCTGATTGTTCTTGCTTCGTTGGCAATCCAGTTGAAGGACCGCCACGTTGGGTGTCTACAATTACAAGCGGAGTTTCAGTCATACCGGAAAGGCCGATTGCCTCCATTTTTAAAGAAAGTCCAGGACCTGCTGAAGCAGTAAGTGTGCGTACACCTGCATAGTTCGCACCAATCGCCATGGTAGCAGCAGCAATTTCGTCTTCTGTTTGAATGACCGTACCACCTAAAGCAGGTAATTTCTTAATTAAATATTCCATGATTTCAGAAGCTGGTGTAATTGGGTAAGCAGCCATAAAACGGCATCCGCCTGCAAGTGCTCCGAGTGCGATTGCATCGTTACCAATCATGAACATCCGTTTTTTGCCGTCTGCTTTTGCCAGCTGCATAGTTCGAACCCCAGACAGGTTCGCCGACATATTATCAAATCCGGCTTTAATAGCTTCCATGTTTTTAGCCACAACTTGGTCGCCTTTTTTACCAAAAATTTCTTTTACTACTTCTTCAAATACTTGAATATCTAAATCTAAAATAGCAGCCGTAGCACCGATTGCCACCATGTTTTTCATTAGAGAAGTTCCAAGTTGAGTAGCAATTTCTGTAAATGGTACCGCATACAATGATGCTTCTGTATCTTCAGGTTTTTTCGGGTTAAACTTCGCATCTGCCAAGATTACGCCTTTACTATGAAGCTCTTTGTAGTTGAAATCAATAGTTTCTTGGTCAAAAGCTACAAGGATATCAAGATCATCAGCAATAGAACGAACCTGTGTCGTACTTACTCTGATTTTGTTGTTAGTATGACCGCCCTTAATACGTGATGAAAAGTGACGATAACCATACAAGTAATATCCTAGGCGATTCAATGCGATTGCAAAGATTTCCCCTGTACTTTCAATACCTTCCCCTTGTTGTCCGCCAACTTTCCATGAAAGTTGATTGATCATGACTTACACCCCTTTGGATATGTAAAAGATAAGTAAATGAATTTATTAATAGTGTAGCACTTCTCCAAGTAAATCACTAGAAATTAGCCTTTATCTTAAAGACAAGACTAGAGATATGGATATGTACTAAACGCTTTCAATTCTAGACCTATAAAGTAAAAAATGCAACCCTTTCTGACGAAATATTGTCTAAAATATGTATATTTTTTTATTATTATAAACTAGTTGATTTTTATAGATAGAATTGATGGATAAAAATGGAATAAACCTTGAAAACCTTTACATTTTCTAAATAGATTCTAGAAACGATCCACTTGTACTTTCCAGTGAAAAAGTGTTTTAGAATAATAATTTTATTTTTTCATTACTATCATTTTGACTGTAGAGAACTGCCCATAAAAATCGAGTAGGAGGGGGTGACTAACCCCCGACCTCTCACACCACCGTACGTACCGTTCGGTATACGGCGGTTCAATTAAGTTTGACGTAGCTCTTGATATCTTTCGAATAGACTTCTTAACCCTCGACGCTTCCAATAGGAGTTGTCGAGGGTTTTGTGTAGAATGGGACTGCAGGCAATCGCCAATATTTCTTGCGTGTATTGCCCCATTCGAGTGCCTTATGGCTTGGAACCCCTAATCCTCTGAGTTTCCGAATTCTTGTTTTCGGGGTTTTCCATTCTTTCCACAAACACATCCG
>NZ_JAAFZF010000072.1:0-9529 GCF_010614825.1 Neobacillus sedimentimangrovi | reverse complement strand
TATGCGGATGACTGTAACATCTATGTGAAAACAAAGAAAGCAGGAATTCGTGTCATGAACTCCATTACTAACTTTATTGAGAAGGAGTTAAAACTCAAGGTAAATAAAGAGAAATCGGCGGTTGACCGTTCTTGGAAACGGAAGTTTCTCGGTTTCAGCTTCACATTCAATAAGGCTCCAAAGGTACGGATTGCGAACGAAAGTGTGAAACGTTAGAAGAACAAGATCCGTGAAATTACATCAAGGTCGAAACCGTATCCAATGGAGAAAAGGATTGAGAAACTGAACAAGTATTTAATGGGATGGTGCGGATATTTTGCCTTGGCAGAAACACCAAGTAAGTTCAAAGAATTTGATGAATGGATTAGACGAAGGCTTCGGATGTGTTTGTGGAAAGAATGGAAAACCCCGAAAACAAGAATTCGGAAACTCAGAGGATTAGGGGTTCCAAGCCATAAGCATTCGAATGGGGAAATACACGCAAGAAATATTGGCGGATTGCCTGCAGTCCCATTCTACACAAAACCCTCGACACCTCCTATTGGAAGAGTCGAGGGTTAAGAAGTCTATTCGAAAGATATCAAGAGCTACGTCAAACTTAATTGAACCGCCGTATACCGAACGGTACGTACGGTGGTGTGAGAGGTCGGGGGTTAGTCACCCCCTCCTACTCGATTTATACTAACAGAGCTTCCGTCAAGGCTTCCGTATCGGAATTCTATTTTGTTTTATATTATAATGTAAATGAAGAATAGAATGGACAGTTATATGGGAGGCCCTATATGAAAACTAAAATTTTGGTCGTGGATGATGAACAGCCGATTGTAACATTGCTTAAATACAATTTAGAGCAAGCCGGCTATGACGTGATAACAGCGATGGATGGAAAAGAAGGTAAACGGCTAGCGGAACTCGAGTCCCCGGATATTATCATTTTAGATCTTATGCTTCCAAAACTGGATGGCATGGAAGTATGTAAGCAGCTAAGACAAGAAAAAATTATGATTCCGATATTAATGTTGACAGCAAAAGACGATGAATTTGAAAAAATATTGGGCTTGGAATTAGGCGCTGATGATTATATGGTGAAACCATTTAGTCCGCGGGAAGTAATTGCCCGAGTCAAAGCGATTTTAAGAAGAACCCAGGCTCAAACAGAAACTGTTAAGGACAATACTATAGAAGAGACTCAAATAAAGATTGGGAACTTAACCATTTATCCAGAAAAATATGAAGCTTATTTTAAAGATCAATTACTAGAATTAACGTTAAAGGAATTTGAATTACTTCATTATTTGGCTCAAAATAAAGGATGTGTGCTGACACGGGATCAATTGCTCAGCTCTGTTTGGAATTATGATTTTGCTGGGGATACTAGAATTGTCGATGTGCACATTTCCCATCTAAGAGAAAAAATTGAAGAGGATACGAAGAAACCAGTTTACATTAAAACTGTTAGAGGACTTGGATATAAAATTGAGGGGCCAAAACAGGAATGACCAAATTTTATTTAAAACTTTTAATCGTACTAATTGCTATCCTTATTTTTTTATTTATAGGCTTAGAAATCTTGTTTGCCCAAATTTTTAATTATAATGAACTAAAACAAGCCTATGGACAAATTTGGTGGATTCTCTCTATCAGCCATTGGGTTGCCATTATCTTAACTGTTTATTGTGGAATTCGGGTTTGGGCTTCATTTACGAAATCGATCAAGGAAGCAACAAATGTTGCTGTTGAGCTGGCGAAGGGAAACTACCGTGCCCGGACTACTATGGAAAGTTTGGATGAATCTGGGATGCTTGCTACATCCATCAATAGGCTGGCTGAAAACTTGCAAGAGCTCGTGAAAAAACAAGAAATGCAACAGGATCGATTAACTGCATTGATTGAAAATATGGGCGCTGGCCTTATTTTAATTGACAGTGGTGGATATATCAATCTTGTTAATAAAGGATATACTGATATATTTCAAATTTTTCCAAGCGACTATTTAAATAAGATGTATTATGAAGTGATCGAGCAAAAAGAAGTATGTGATTTAATTGCTGAAGTATTTCGGACGGAACAAAAAGCCAGCAGGCAGCTATTAATTCCATTATATATTGAGAGACGCTATTTCGATGTCTACGGTGTTCCGATACTTGGAGCAAATAATGTTTGGAAAGGGGTTCTCCTAGTTTTCCATGATATTACGGAGTTGAAAAAATTGGAACAAATGCGCAAGGATTTTGTTGCCAATGTTTCACATGAATTAAAAACTCCTGTCACGTCCATTAAAGGATTTACAGAGACACTGTTGGACGGAGCCATGAATAATAAGAAGACTTTGGAAGCATTCCTTTCCATCATTCAAAAGGAAAGTGACCGTTTGCAATCCCTGATTCAAGATTTACTTGATTTGTCTAAAATCGAACAGCAAGGCTTCAAACTTTCTATAGTCCCACTTAACATTTATATATTATTGGATGAAGTGGTCGCCCTTCTTCAGGGAAAAGCACAGCCAAAGGAGATTAATCTTGAATTAATTAGTGAAAAGAAAAATGTAATGATTACTGGTGATGTGGATCGGTTAAAGCAAGTTTTTATCAATTTAATTGGCAATGCCATTACCTATACTCCGACAAAAGGGAATGTAAAAGTGGTTCTTATAGATTGTCAGGAGCATGTTCGAATACATGTTAAAGACTCCGGAGTGGGAATCGAAAAGGAAGAAATCCCACGAATATTTGAACGATTTTACCGAGTTGATAGAGCAAGGAGCCGTAACTCAGGGGGGACGGGACTAGGCTTAGCGATTGTTAAACATCTTGTTGAAGCCCATCATGGGACCATTTCGGTAAGAAGTAATTTGGGTGAAGGCAGTGAATTTATCATTGAGCTTAGGAAAAATTTGAATTGATGTTGGAAGGTGAAAAACGTGAAAAAGAAAAAGCTGGTGCTAATTGATGGGAATAGTATAGCCTATCGCGCATTTTTTGCACTGCCTCTATTAAATAATGATAAAGGAATACATACTAATGCCGTCTATGGCTTTACAATGATGCTAATGAAAATTCTTGAAGACGAAAAGCCTACTCATATGTTAGTGGCTTTTGATGCAGGTAAAACGACTTTTCGTCATAAAACATTTGAAGAATACAAAGGTGGAAGACAAAAAACTCCGCCAGAATTATCAGAGCAATTTCCTTTTATTCGGGAGCTTTTGGATGCTTACGGCATTTCCCGGTACGAGCTTGAAAATTATGAAGCAGATGATATTATTGGAACACTATCTTTAAATGCTGAAAAAGAAGGATTTGAAGTAAAAATCATATCTGGGGATAAAGACTTGACCCAGCTTTCATCAAACCATACAACTGTGGGAATTACCCGTAAAGGAATTACGGATATTGAAGAATATACACCAGAACATATCAAAGAAAAGTATGGACTAGTTCCAGAACAAATTATTGATATGAAGGGGTTAATGGGGGATACCTCTGACAATATTCCGGGTGTTCCGGGAGTAGGAGAAAAGACTGCTATTAAACTTCTCAAGGAATTTTCATCACTCGAAAAATTATTTGAGTCTATCGATCAAGTAAGTGGTGCTAAATTAAAAGAAAAGCTACAGAATTTTAAAGATCAGGCCATTATGAGTAAACAGCTGGCTACAATCGAAAGGCATGCACCAATCAAAGTTGATTTAGATGATATAACCTATGAAGGGTATGCAAAAGAAAAAGTGGTCACCTTGTTTAAAGAATTAGGCTTTCAATCTTTATTAGACAAGTTTGGAGAGGATTCGGAGTCCGGTACCTCAGATGAACTTGAGGAAATTGAAGTGGAAATTCCAGCCCAAATAACTGAGGAACTATTTGCTGAACATAGTAATTTTTATGTCGAAATGCTGGAGGATAATTATCATACTGCAGAGATCCTAGGCTTTTCCATTGTTAATGAAAACGGCCATTTCTTTCTGCCAACAGAACAGGCATTACAATCAGAAGCCTTTAAGAATTGGGCGGAGGACGAATCAAAGAAGAAAACCGTTTACGACGTAAAACGGACTGAAGTTTCCTTAAGGAAAAGGAATATTCACTTAAAGGGTGCGGATTTTGATATATTAATGGCCTCTTATATATTAAATCCATCGGAGACCGGTGAAGATTTGGCTGCGATTGCGAAAAAATATCAAATCGGCAATATCCAGTCAGATGAAGCATTTTATGGAAAAGGAGCCAAGCGCAAAATTCCGGAAATGAACAAGCTTGCAGAACATCTTGTTCGAAAAGGTCTTGTGATGTCTCAATTACGTGAAAAGCTTGAAGACGAATTAATAAAGAATGAACAATTTGATTTATTTAGAGAGCTTGAAATGCCACTTTCTCTCATTTTGGCGGATATGGAATTCTTCGGTATAAAAGTGGAAAGAAAGCGCCTTGAAGCAATGGGCCGGGAATTAAACGAAAGGCTCATTGAAATAGAAGAAAAAATATGTGAATTGGCCGGTGAAAAATTTAATATCAACTCACCGAAACAACTGGGAGTTATTTTATTCGAAAAACTGGGGTTGCCATCGCTCAAAAAAACAAAGACTGGATATTCTACATCTGCGGATGTTCTTGAGAAGCTTGCCCCTGAACATGAAATCATTGAACATATCCTTTTATTTAGACAGTTAGGAAAACTGCAATCAACTTATATTGAAGGGCTATTAAAAGTCATTGATCCGAAAACGGAAAAGGTCCATACAAGATTCCAGCAAACATTAACGGCGACTGGAAGATTAAGCTCGATTGATCCAAACCTTCAGAATATCCCAATTCGCCTGGAGGAAGGAAGAAAAATTCGGCAGGCTTTTGTCCCATCAGAGCCTGGCTGGGTGATTTTTGCGGCCGATTATTCACAAATTGAGCTGCGTGTTCTTGCCCATATTTCAGGTGATGAAAAGTTGATTCAGGCGTTTAAAGATGATCTAGATATTCATACAAAAACGGCCATGGAGGTTTTTCATGTTGACCAAGAGGAAGTCACTTCGAATATGCGCCGTCAAGCAAAGGCTGTAAATTTTGGAATTGTGTACGGAATCAGCGATTATGGCTTATCCCAATCACTCGGCATATCAAGAAAGGAAGCTGGCAATTTCATTGAGCGTTATTTAAACAGCTACCCAGGTGTAAAGGAATACATGGACGATATTATCCACCAGGCAAAGGAAAAGGGGTTTGTTACTACACTCCTTCATAGAAGAAGATATATCCCGGAAATAACAAGCCGCAATTTTAATCTGAGAAGTTTTGCTGAGAGGACGGCAATGAATACGCCAATTCAAGGTAGTGCCGCTGACATTATTAAAAAAGCAATGATTGATATGGATGAAGCATTAAAGGATAAAGGATTAAAAACACGACTCTTGCTTCAGGTTCACGATGAACTGATTTTTGAGGCACCTGAAGAGGAAATCGAAATTTTAAAGGAATTAGTGCCATTAGTCATGGAAAATGCTGTTGAACTATCCGTTCCGCTGAAAGTGGATTATTCCTACGGCCCAACCTGGTTTGACGCGAAATAATCATACTTCATAAGGTGGGATTCAAATGCCGGAACTTCCAGAAGTTGAAACCGTCAGGAAGACATTAAAAAAACTCGTTATTAATAAAACCATAGCAAATATAACCATTTACTGGCCAAAAATCATCAAATATCCTTTAGAGATAGAACAGTTTATTGATGCGTTAAAAGGAGAAACAATTATAGATGTTAGTCGGCGTGGAAAATTTTTAATTATTTATACCGGACAATATGCCTTAGTTTCCCATTTGCGGATGGAAGGAAGGTATGGTTTGTTTTCGAAGGAAGATCCATTTGATAAACATACTCATGTGATCTTCCATTTTACTGATGGAACGGAACTCAGGTATCGTGATGTTCGCAAGTTCGGCACCATGCATTTATATAAAAAAGGTGATGAATTTTTAAAACCTCCATTAGCAAAACTTGGTCCTGAGCCATTTTCAGAGGATTTTACGGTTGAATATCTTAGTAGTAAATTGAGAAAAACAAATCGAAAAATTAAACCAGCCTTATTGGATCAGGAAATATTGGTCGGTCTAGGTAATATTTATGTCGATGAAGCTCTATTTCGTTCGGGAATTCATCCTGAAAGGATTGCCAGCTCTTTAGTGGATGAGGAAATTTCTCTTCTCCACAAAGAGATTACTTCCACATTACGAGAAGCGGTTGAAAAAGGAGGAAGCACCATTCGCTCTTATGTCAATTCACAAGGAGAAATTGGGATGTTTCAGCTGGAATTATATGCGTATGGTCGAAAAGGAGAACCATGTAAAAACTGTGGAAGAGAGATTGTAAAAACAACGGTAGGAGGGAGAGGCACCCATTTCTGTCCTAACTGTCAAAGGCTGTAAACTATATGTGAATTAAAAGCTGAGAACGACTGACACACACTAGATAGGCTCCCACCATATACTATTGTAGTGATTTTCAGGAAGGAGTCCTAGACACTATGAGTCAGTTGTTCTCACTTCTCATCCTTGCTTTTGCTCTCAGTCTTGACAGCTTTAGCGTTGGTTTTACCTATGGATTGAGAAAAATGGCAATACCACTTAAATCCATCCTCATTATTGCTACTTGTTCCGCCATCTCGCTTATGATTGCCGTGTCAATTGGACATGGTCTTGAAAAAATATTATCACCAAGTATTACAGCAAAGTTGGGGGGATTTATATTAATAGGGCTTGGCGCCTGGGTGTTATATCAATTCTTCCGTCCGGAAAGGGAACCAATTGATACGGAAAAAATGATTGTAAATTTTGAAATCCGTTCACTGGGGTTGGTTATTAATATATTAAGAAAACCAATGTCTGCGGATTTCGATAAATCGGGCACGATCACTGGAATCGAAGCGTTTATGTTAGGTTTTGCTCTATCCATTGATTCATTCGGTGCAGGAATCGGTGCAGCCATGCTAGGATTCTCTCCCCTAAAACTAGCCGTAACCGTGGCTGTTATGAGTTCATTATTTGTCCTTTTAGGGATCAAAAGTGGTGCCTTGTTCCACAAAATTGATTGGATTCAAAAGTTCGCTATTTTACCCGGTATCCTTTTAATTATTATTGGAATATGGAAAATCTGATAGAGAAAGGAAAAGAGAATGACGCTTATTATCGGATTGACAGGCGGAATTGCTAGTGGAAAAAGTACAGTATCAACCATGCTTAAGGAAATGGATATACAAGTCATAGATGCAGATATAGAAGCGCGGCTGGCCGTACAAAAAGGCGAGCAAGCTTATAAGAAAATTATTGCTGAATTCGGTGAAGATATTTTAATGGATAATGGTGAAATAGACCGAAAAAAGCTGGGCGCCATTATATTTCACGATGAGGATAAACGACAGACCTTAAATGGGATCGTTCATCCCGAAGTTAGAAAACGAATGATGACGAAAATAGAAGAGGCGAAAAAGAATCAAGAGGAAATAATCGTCCTTGATATTCCTCTTCTTTTTGAAAGTAAATTAACGTATTTGGTCGATAAAACGATACTTGTTTATGTAGATTTAGAAACCCAATTAAAACGGCTGATGGCAAGAAACCAACTCACTGTAGAGGAAGCAAAGGCAAGAATTAATTCACAAATGCCTCTTGTTGACAAGATTAGACTAGCGGATGCAGTGATTGACAATAATGGGTCGATCGATTATACAAGAAAACAACTTTTACAAGTGCTGTCAGAATGGGGATTCAATAAGGCTAATTTGAGAAGGGAATAGAATTAATATTCTCTTCTTTTTTTTGTCTATTTTTTGCATTATGCAAGATATACACTCGCTCTCCATCCTACAATTCATAAAAATGTGTCATACTACAGTCCTGATTGTGTGGAATTTTTTATATTGGTGGAATTCCCTAGTTTGATAGTTGCTATCAAACCAAGGGATTCTTTTTATTAATAAATTATCAGAATTATAAAACTTAAAAAAATATGCGTTTTATTCATCACAAATAAAATTAAATGTGTTATACTAATAACAACAGAAAGAGATAAAAAGTATAACATTAATTCGGAAGGGGCCGTAAAATGAAAGCACGTATTGCAATTAACGGTTTTGGGAGAATTGGAAGGATGGTTTTTAGACAAGCGATCCTTGAAGAAAAACTTGATGTGGTAGCCATTAATGCAAGCTATCCTGCTGAAACTTTGGCACATTTAATCAAGTATGACACCAATCATGGGACTTTCCAGGGAGATGTCATCCCTTTAGATAATGAATTAATCGTAAATGGAAAAAGAGTAAAACTATTAAGCAATCGTAATCCTGAAGAATTGCCATGGAGCGAATTAGGAATTGATATTGTCATTGAGGCAACTGGAAAATTTAACTCCAGAGAAAAGGCTGCCCTACATCTTGAAGCAGGCGCGAAAAGAGTCATATTAACTGCACCAGGTAAAAACGAAGATGTAACGATTGTCATGGGTGTAAACGAGGAAATGCTGGACATCGAAAAACATGAGATCATTTCTAATGCATCTTGTACAACCAACTGCCTCGCACCAGTAGCAAAAGTATTGGATGATAAGTTTGGCATTGAAAGTGGTTTAATGACGACTGTCCATGCTTATACAAATGACCAAAAGAATATTGATAATCCGCACAAAGACTTACGCAGAGCGCGTGCTTGTGGACAATCTATCATTCCTACGACAACGGGAGCGGCAAAAGCATTATCACTTGTCCTGCCACAACTGAAAGGAAAACTTCATGGTATGGCACTTCGTGTCCCAACACCAAACGTCTCCCTTGTCGATTTGGTTGTAGACTTAAAGCAGGATGTAACCATTGAGGATGTTAATAATGCGTTTAAAGAAGCTGCTAGTGGTTCTTTAAAAGGTATTTTGGATTTCACCATGGAACCACTCGTATCGGTAGATTTTAACACAAATGAACACTCCGCCATTATCGATGGACTGTCCACTATGGTGATGGGAACACGTAAAGTAAAAGTCCTTGCTTGGTACGACAATGAATGGGGATATTCAGCCCGTGTGGTGGATCTAAGTCTGTACGTGGCTGAGCAACTACTACAAAAGTCTCGAGTTAAGGTTGGTTAATAACAAAGTAAAAATGCTGTCGAATAGGCAGCATTTTTTTTATGTGCGCCCGGCATGGGTGTAATCTATAGGGTGAAAGTCCCGAGCTGCGAAGGCAGAAGTAGCAGTTAGCTTAACGCAAGGGTGTCCGTGGTGACGCGGAATCTGAAGGAAGCGAGCGGCAAACTTCCGGTCTGAGGAACACGAACTTCATATGAGGCTAGGTATCACTGGGTGAGTTTGCATGACAAAACAAAGCCCTTTCTGCCGAAGGTGATACAGAGTAAATGAAGCAGATGGATGGAAGGAAAGATTACACTCTTACCCGGGGAGGTCTGGCTGGCACGCCAAGTAACCTTGGTAACCTATCTAGTGATAGATAGCTGAGCAGTCAGAAGTCAGCAGAAGTCATAGTACTCTTTCAAGCTCGAGA